>JACQRY010000218.1 GCA_016206275.1 Nitrososphaerota archaeon | reverse complement strand
TGCAGTGGAGCGGATAAGGTAGCAGTCAACACAGCTGCAGTGGAGAAGCCGAGGCTGGTAACGGAGATAGCTGATCGCTTCGGAAGTCAGTGTGCTGTTGTTGCGATAGATGCGAAGAAAGCTAGTGGAAGCAAAAACCGGTATGGAGTCTATACTTACGGTGCGAGGAAGCCTGCAGGGCTTGACGCAGTGGACTGGGCCAAAAAGGTTGAGAAGGTGGGCGCAGGAGAGATTTTGTTGACATCCATTGATCGCGACGGTACAGAGAAAGGTTATGATTTGAATCTGACTAGAATGGTCTCTGAGGCGGTTAACATACCTGTTATAGCGAGTGGTGGCTGCGGGAAGCCTCAGCACATGCTGGAGGTTCTGACTGAGGGTGAGGCGGACGCGGCTCTTGCAGCATCCATCTTTCATTATGATCAGTATCCTGTCCCCGTGGTGAAACGGTTTCTGAGGAAAGGAGGAGTTGAAGTAAGGCTTTGAAGAGTGTGAATATATCTTCAATAGATTTCAAGAAGGGAGGAGGCTTGGTTCCCGTGGTGGTTCAAGAGGCTTCAACTAAGAGCGTTCTGATGGTTGCATACGCAAATGAGGAAGCGTTGAGGGAGACTTTGAGGACTGGTTACGCTCATTACTGGAGCCGGTCAAGAGGTTCTCTCTGGAAGAAGGGTGAGACGTCTGGGCATGTGCAGAAGGTTAAGCGTGTATTGGTGGATTGCGATGCGGACACGTTGCTTTATGTTGTGAGCCAGAGGGGCTATGCTTGCCATGAGATGAAGAAGTCTTGTTTTCACAACAGACTTCCTAGATCACCGTTAGAGGCCAAGGTTTGAGCGTGAATTCCTAAATTTTGGATCAATGACGCTTATATAACATGCTTAGAGCGTCGTTTGAGAGAAGTAGAAGTAACCATGGGTCAAATCGGAGGCTTGCGATGCAGGGAGTGTAGCAAGGAGTATGACCCTAGCCTGAGATATGTTTGTGAAGAATGTTTCGGGCCTCTCGATGTTTTCTATGATTACGATGCGATTAAGGTGACGCCCGAAACCTTTGCCCCTCGGGATAAGACCATGTGGCGTTACTTTGAGCTTCTCCCTCTTTCTAGCCTCAGCTCGGTTGTAAACCTTTGGCAGGGCTTTACCCCCCTGCATAGGAGCAAAAGACTCGCTGCCAAACTAGGCCTCAGAGAACTGTATTTGAAGAATGATTCAGTTAACCCCACGTTCTCCTTTAAGGATAGACCTGCAGGTGTAGGAGTGTCAAGAGCCCTTGAACTGGAGTTGAAAGCCATAGGATGCGCATCGACGGGTAATTTGGCTGCGGCAACGGCGGCCCATGCTGCTGTAGCAGGCTTACCCTGCTACGTATTCATACCTGTAGGCTTAGAGCTGCCTAAGGTGGCTCAGGCTCTCACCTATGGTCCTAGGATCGTGGAGGTAGAGGGTGATTATGATGACGCTAATCGTCTTGCAGCTCAGGCTGCTGATGCTTTCAACATAGGCGTGTTGAACATCAATCTCAGACCATACTATGTAGAAGGCTCGAAGACCCTAGCCTTTGAGGTTGCTGAGCAGCTGGGCTGGGAGCAGCCTGACCATGTTATTGTGCCTGTGGGAAGCGGCGCAATGCTGCACTCGATCTGCAAGGGGTTTGAGGAGCTTCGCAGCGTCGGTTTGCTTGATGAGATCCGTGTTAAGGTCTCTGCTGCTCAGGGCCAAGGCTGCGCGCCTATTGTTGACGCTTTCAAAAGGGGATTGAACGAGGTTATCCCGGTTGAGAACCCTGACACCGTTGCGAAGAGCCTAGCTATTGGTGAGCCTGGTGACGGTCTCTATGCTCTGAAGAAGGTGAGGAAGTATAATGGGTACGCTGAGGAAGCTAGTGACAAAGAGATTGTTGACGCTATCAGGCTTCTGGCTGAAACCGAAGGGATATTCACTGAGCCTGCAGGCGGAGTTAGTGTCGCAGTGCTGAAGAAGATGGTTGATGATGGCAAGATAGGTAGGGATGAGAAGGTTGTATGTTATATTACAGGTAATGGTTTGAAGACCCCGGAGGTTGTCTTAGAGTCTTTGCCTAGGCCGATTGTGGTTAAGCCTGACTTGGAGGTTTTGGCGCCCTATATCACGGGAAGGTAACGTGGTCTTGGGTGAGGTAGTGCTTCAAGTGCCTAGATTCCTATCTTCTCTTTTCAAGGGCGAGAGGGAGATTAAGCTGGACGCATCTAATGTAAGGAATATGGTGATGACCCTATCTGACAGGTATGGAGAAGATGTGAAGGAGAAGCTTCTTGACGGAGAAGGTAGACTTAAGGCTGTTCTCAACGTGTATGTTAACGGGAAGAATGTGCGGTTCACTGGCGGCTTGGATACTTCTCTGAACCCTGGTGACAAGGTTACGATTCTTCCAGCTGTGGCAGGAGGTTGACGCTTCGAGATGCCTCTTTCAGAGAACGAGATGGAGCGCTACTCTAGGCAGATTGTTTTGGAGGATATTGGGCTGAAAGGGCAGCTGAAGCTTAGGGATGCTAGGGTCTGCCTGGTGGGTGTGGGAGGCTTAGGCAATCATATTGCGACTCAGCTGGTTGCTATGGGCGTTGGTTACTTGAAGATCCTTGACAGGGATATAGTAGCCGTATCGAATCTGCATCGTCAACCATTATTCGACACAAGCCTCATCGACTATGCGAAAGTGGAGGCTGCAAAGAAGAAGCTTCTGCAGATCAATCCCGGGGTGATCATCGATGCTTTACCTGTCTCCATAGACTATGAGACCGCTGAAGAAGCTGTCAAAGATGTGGATATAGTTGTAGATGGGCTTGACTCTATTGAGGCTAGATACGCCGTCAACGCTGCCTGCGTCAAGCATAGCATGCCTTTCGTCTACGGTTCAGCGATAACAACCGTTGGTGCAGCTTCAACGATAATTCCTGGTAAGACTCCTTGCTTGAGATGCATTTATCCGAAGGCGAGGGATGATGAGCTCCCCAAGTGCGGCACCGAAGGCGTCCATCCGTCAATTCTTACCTTAATCTCAAGCATTGAGGTTTCGGAGACAGTCAAGATTCTGCTGGGTAAGGAGCCAAGTTTAGCTGGTAAACTGTTGTTCTGTGATCTGACGGATTTATCCTTTGACGCTGTGGAGATTAAGCGGTCTGAACGGTGCGTCACCTGCAGTGTCCCTAATGGTGGAGAGGAACGGGTTGAGCGACAAGGTTTCGTGGAGATCTGTGGTCGAGAAAGGGGAAGCAGGGTGCTAATGATCACTCCTAGAGGTGACTTGAACTTGGACATGGAGAAGCTACACCAAGTGGTTTCTAAAGGTGGCTACAAGGTTGGTGTGAGAGGTGATGTGGGATTAACATTTGTTTATGATGAACGCACCAAAGTGAGTGTCTTGAAGAGTGGGATCGCTGTGGTGACTACTAGGGGTTCAGAGGAAGAGGCGCTGACAATATACAGGCATATCGTAGTGGATAAGTTAGGTGTAAGCGAGAGTCAAGTGGGGGTTGTTTCAAGCTCCAAAGTTGTCTCCTAGAAATCGAAGCCGGCAGTCTGTTGATATTGAACGGGTACACAGCAAGCTATAACCTATCATTGCAATTTCGAAGGCTGTCTCTAGGCTAGATGGTGAGAACACATTTGGCTTGGGAGTGAGATAGTAGCGTCTCCCCTCTCTGAAGAGTGTCAAAGATCCGTGCAGGTATAATGAAAAGGTGGTTTATGTGTTGAAACAAGACCCGGTCTAAGACCTACCTAGGGAGAAGTTCAAAAAGAATTAGATAGTGTTGATCCAACGCAATGTAGTTGTCAACGAGTTGCTGGTTTTTGTGGAGGGTTCCCATTGGGAGCACCACCTAGTTCATAGGTTGATTACGCTGACTCTGGGTGTGTGGCGCATTATTATTGGAAGACTAGTCACATGCTGTATAAACGATCTGTCTTAGCGGCCATGATGAAGTCGTTTCTATGGAGACTTTTGATCTTATGGGTCCACCATGATACGGTGCATCGTCCCCATTCCACCAGTAATGCGGGGTGATGACCTTCCTCCTCCGCTATTCGTCCCACTTTCACGGCAAAGTCTATTGATGATGGAAAGTCCTTGAATCTGAAAACTCTTTCAAGACGAGGGATGTTGTCTTTCTCGACAATCTGCCAGTCTGGGATTTGAGGGCTGAGCTCAGCTATTTCTTTGGCTGTTACTTTCGGAGAATCGGGTCTGCATGCAACGCATCTTTCTGATGTAAGGTTTGCCATATTCGGCTCCCATGGTTGTGGAGGGACTTAGGGTATATTGGTTTTAAGACGAGCTTGCGTCAAAAGGTTTGCCGTACGTTTCCAGAAAGGCTATTTCGCTGAGCGGCTTGCGACGTTTTTTTCCAAGCAGTTTGTTTGCTGGGTATCCGAAGCCGACGATAATGCTGATGTTCGTCTCCTTGGGGATGTTGAAGTCTCTGCGGAGGTTTTCCTCTTTTATCCCTGTGAATACGCATGACGACACATTGAAGTTCCATGCTGCGATCTGCATATCTTGGGGCTACTCTTCCAGCGTCAATCAGATGGAAACCGTATTTCGGGTTTGTCAACACTATGACGGCGAAACTGCAGTTTTCTATCCATCTACCAGTGGTGCTATCCTCAGCCAGTCTTCTCAGATTGCCGTGATCCTGTACGAGTATGAATCGCCAGTGCTGGTTGTTCATGCCGCTTCCTGTGTGCCTTGCGGCCTCCAAGACCTTCAGTTTTACTTCCGTCGGCACGGGTTTTGAAGCGAATTCCCGTTGATCCATTTTTGTTAAGATGCATTGGTATGCGTCCATGGGAAGAACTGGGTGCCTAGGTTTCAGAATAGTTTTGCTGATCTGGATGATAGGTATGAGGGGGTTGTTGGGGTGGGTTACTAAGAAAGATGATGTTCCAGTGTATGCGGGGAAAAAAATTTCAGCTGTTTTCTGCAAGAATCTGTGTTTCGCTCAGGGAATTGTTACTTGGTGCATTGAGCATTATAAACTGATGTCTATTATTGCAAATAACATTGGAACAAATGATAAGAGTTTTGGGAAGACCTATGTGGCTGCTCTTGCAATATGAGTTTCAGGATGAAGGAGTTTATGCTTTTGGCTCCATAATGTGATACGTTTGCTTCTGTAGATTTGGTTGGGTGTAATTAAGTGTCATCAAGCTTCATCGAATATTCTTTTTATGCTTTGGATAGAATCGAAGTCCTTATCGTTTGAGTATATTTCGGTTATGCCTGTTCTTGACATCTGGGCAGCTATGATCAGGTCGTCCCACAATTCCCATTTTATTTTCGTTTTTTCTTGTAGTTTCTGGGCTGAGGCGAAGTCTGGGAAACTTGTTTCGATTTTATGAATTGTTGGCGTGGATCTGAGGAAGTCTATGAATCTGGGGATGGCGAAACTTTTTTTCTTCCATCTTAGGTATGCCATAACCTGTGAGAAGATTAGGGTTGATGTTACCGCTTCTTCTCCTTCACTTATTCTGTCGATTATTCTGCTGGCGGTTTCCCCGTATTGTTCGTCGCCGGCTAGATGGTAGATGAAGATGTTTGAGTCGATGAATCTCACCGTCATTCACCTGCTAGAGCATTTTCGATGTCTTCGAGATTCACTTTTTTGATCTTAGCTATGCCCTTTATCTCGTCTGCCGTAACAGTCTTTTTCGGTCTTAGTTTGATCGCGCCTTTACCAATCTCTATGTAGAGGCGGTCTCCTTCGGCTAGAGCTAACGCTTTTCTTATCTTTGAGGGTATGGTGACTCTTCCTTTGTCTTTTAGTTCCACTTCCAATGTCCCACCCATAGGTGGGATAATCGAGGTGGAATATAACAATTCCTAAGCGTGCGCTGGAGCCTGATAAAGCCGCAATCAGTGATTCGGAGTCGTCGCCCTCCTAGCCATATGTAAGCATCTTAATGAAGAAGACGCTTAGGCTTTGAGGTGTTTTCCGAAGAAGGCCATGGTCTTCTCCCAGGCGTCTTTTGCCGCTTCGGGTCTGTATGCTTGTGGGTTTTGGTCGTTGAAGAAGGCGTGGGGGGCGTTGGGGTACATGAGTAGTTGGGCTTGTTTTCCTAGTCGCTTGAGGGTTGATTCGAGTTGTCTGGCCTGATCGGGTTTTACTGATCCGTCTTGGTCTCCGTAGATTACTAGGAGGGGGGCTGTGATCTTGGCTAGCAGATCTTCGGTTGGCAGTTTAGTGGCGTAGTATATGGCTCCTGCAGTTATTTGGTTTGATACGCAAGTGAAGTGGAAGCTGTGGGTTCCGCCGAAGCAGAAGCCTGTGATCCCTATTCTGTCAGATCTTACGGAGGGATGGTTCTTCAGGTGGTTTAAGGTGTTCCCGGTGATTCGACTTGAAGTTTGTGTGTCCAGGCTGGATGAGAGTTTTGAGGCTTCTTCGCGACTATGGGCTATGGCTCCGTTGAACAGGTCCGGGGCGAGAGCCACGTATCCCTGTGAAGCGTATCTGTCTGCAATGTCTTTGACATGAGGCACTAGTCCCCACCATTCATGTATGACTATCACAGCGGGGTGTCTTCCTTCTGTGGAGGGTCGGCTCAGGTAGGCAGCAAATTTTCCACCATTGTCTCCTATGGTGATGCTTTCAGATATTTTGGAGGACATGGGTCTTCTGGAAGAAGGTGTTTTGAAATAAGTGTTTCTGATTATTGGTGGTCAAGTGTTTTCTTCGTGTTTATGTTCGATATGCTTGGAATATGGGTTAAGGCTAGAGCTGAGGTCATTGCTATTAGTCCTGTGAATGCGGCGGCTGGTTGGTTTAATGACAGGTTTAATAGGTTTGCAATGCTACAGAAAACTGTGTGAATAATTGAGTATCACGAAGGTTAGAGAGAAGTTTCAGGTTATGCTCCCTAAGAACGTTAGAGATAGGATCCATGTGAAGGTGGGGGATCTCTTAGAATTGAAGGCGGAAGAGGGGCGAATAATTGCTACGCCAGTACCAGACCCTTCAAAGAAGCTAGCTCAGCTTCTGGGGGACTTCAAATTTACCCGAAGGGACAGGGAGAGAGCTAGTCAAAAATTCACAACTCGAAGTTGACCATTTCAAATTGCACATACTAGAGGCCGAATTCCTGTTATCCCCCAGAGAAGACACCGACTGATTACACCGTAGCTAAGTTATGGTTTGAACCCATTTCCAGGCTATGTGCCTAGTAGAGTAGAAATCCTACCAGTCATAGAAGGCTTAAATCGTTTGTCGAGAAGCAGCTTTCTAGGGCCGGTAGTTCAGCGGTACGATTCATAACATGTAGTATAGACGCCCGCCTCGCACGCGGGAGAACCTCAAGAGTGGTCCCGAGGTCCGGGGTTCAAATCCCCGCCGGTCCACCAACTACCCATAAGGTACTAGACGAAACTCTTTTGTCAGCTGAAGGGTGTTGCAGGTTGATTCCGATTGAGTGGGGTTGCGATGGGAGGGTAAGTCTTTTTAACTTCTAGGGGTAGTAGTAACTTCTAGGGGTAGTAGTAAACTGTACTTCGATGAACGACCCAAAGAGAATAGGGAAAGTCTCTATGATAGGGCTGAAGAGCTGAGTAGATTAATGGGCGAAATGCGGAAAGGCACTCCGCTCATCCTTCTCTTAGGGCTCAGAAGAGTTGGGAAGACTTCTCTTCTCTATACGGCTCTAAATGAATCGAAGCAGCCATGGATCTTAGTAGACTGCAGAGAGTTTGAGGAACGTTTCGCCGTATCGCATCAAGATTTTCTCGAGGTATTCGAACGTGCTGTGAACACTCTGCTGAAGAAACATCGCAATCTAAGCTATTACCTGAAAGGTGTCAAAGGAGTTACTCTTGGTGGTTTCGGCATGCAGTTTTCTTTTGAGGGTGAGCTTCGTTCAAGTGTAGTCGCCTTGCTACGGCAACTTGATAGATGGGGTTCAGATCAAGGTTCTAAAATAGTGGTAGCATTCGATGAGGCGCAAGAGCTTCATAGGTTACGCGGGTTGAACATACAATCAGTCCTAGCTTATACCTATGATCGTCTGAGGAACATTGTTGTGGTGTTGACTGGTTCGCAGGTTGGATTACTTTACCGCTTCCTCCAAACTCAGAATCCTAAGACCCCCCTATTTGGAAGATCCTTTGCAGAAATAGCCGTGGGTCGGTTAAATGACAAAGATGCAATAGACTTCCTTTCCAAAGGATTTGAGCAACTGGATATGAAGGCAGGCAACGACATACTGGAATATTGTGTGGATCGGCTAGATGGAATACTTGGTTGGCTCACGGCCTTTGGTGCCCGGGCCTCAAGAGAAGGTGTCAAGAGAGAAGTTGTGGACAAGGTGCTTGAGGAAGGATCTCGCCTAGCTGCGGAAGAGGTGAAGCGGTTTTTTGTTGCAAGGGATGTAGCTGAGAAACGCTACCGCCTGCTCCTTCGCCGACTATCAGAAGAACCTGCCTCATGGACTCAGCTCAAGACGTTTCTGGAGGCTAAGGAAGCTAGAAGGATCTCGCCTTCTATCTTCACAAATCTTGTGAACAACTTGGTTGACTCTGGTTTCGTAGAGAAGTTTAATGGAGCTTACAGAATATCTGATCCAATCTTATCCTATGGAATAAGGGCAGACCTGGTTTGAAATTCATTCAATCTGGTTTGAATGCTCCCGGAGCCCGTGTACTTCTAGAGATAGTAGTAACTTCCTAGAGGCAGTAGCGATCATACCTAAAATATTGAACACTCACATAAGAATCCAAAATGCAAAGATATAGGGGGAAGTCCCCCGGGTCCATCTTCTCAAATTTAACGCTAGTTAAAGAAGATATTACCTCTACTAATCGCTCCACGATCTTATTCGCTATAGTGTTAGCCTCATTAGGGATTATCATTTGCCTCGGAACTGTTGACCCCACCAGGTCCTTTGAGGCTGGAGGAAGGGGTTCCGCTTAGACTTCCCCAAGTCGTCCGGGTGGGTAGTCGATTTGCTCAAGTCGATGGATAGAGTTGTGAAGAAACTCTGGATGGGGATGGTTTACATCTTGAATACTCACGTTCAGCTCAGATTGAAGAGACAGCGATCTTCAAGCTCTCTAATTCTATAATTCTTAAGAAGTTCGTTTTCTGAACATAAAGTCTGGTAATAGCGGTATGAGTGATATTAATGTCCACGGGTCAATCTAGGTTTTCCAGACAGATGTCCACCTTTAAAGCTCCTCCTCCAAAAAATCTGAGCTGCGACTAAGAGCAATTCTAAAGTCAAAGAAATTCCCTTTTAGGACAGGCAATGCGATTTGGTATAGCACCCGTCACAAGTATACTCCAGATTTTACTCTTGACAGACTAATAGTCGAGGTGGAGGGCAAGGTTCATAGATTCACGAGGCGTAGAACATTAGACAGGATTCGCGTAAGGGCCCTTGAGGCTATGGGTTACGTGGTTGTCAGAGTCAAGAACAGCGATGTACAAAGATTTCCAGATATTGTTGCTGAGAAAATAATTCAAACTTACTATGAGGTATGCGAGGCTGATAGAAATGCGAAGGTAATTCAGATAAATCCAGCATCACCTGAATCGATACCTTCGCATATCAACAAGAACATAGACCATTGGGCAACCCAAATAAATTCCACTCTAATTGATGAAAATTGGGCTACGGACTACTTCAGAAAAGTACTGAATGATTATGATGAGGGGCTAATAACAAACCAAGCAACCATGGATAAGTTGATGCTGGCATTGTTTGGCTTAAACCTCCGTAAGATCGAAGGTGGAAACCATTTAGACTTTGAACGGTCTGCTATGCTTTTTGGCAAATCTCTTCAAATTATGTTAGATCTTTTTGGTGACAGTGGTACGATTGGCATTAGAAACATGCTGAATATATCTGCCCCCAATTTCTTCAAGAACTTGGTGTTTATTGGAGGACCAAAAATAAATCCACGCGTAGTGTTGATTGACGATGTCGTATCTTTAGATTTTCATGTCAACAGCTTTAATCAACACTTCCGAAAATTTGGGATATCGGTGGAGAAGGATGATGTCATTACAGAAATATGTGAAGCTCTGAAAAAGAGCCTTGGATTAGGAAAAGACTGTTCAAGACTAGCTTGGCTGCTAGACCTGTGTGAATAGCGCACCTTTTCTGGAGCTAGCACTAGCTTGTCAATCGCAGTAGATGCTTCCCTACTGACTTTCTGCTATATATCTCGCACGATATGGTAGTTGTAGATGTCGAGGATTCGCGTGATAGGGAGGGGAGGATCCGTCAATCTTCCTATGAAATGGCTGACCGCATTTGAACTTTTCTCGATTGGGTAATCTTTGAGATAGGTATTCATAGCCTCTGAAAGTTCCTCCTTCATCCTAAGAGTGAAGTTATAGAATCCTTGGCAATTATCAGAGTAACCATACTTCTCCCGGATGGCTCTATCCCACATAACGCACAAGTCTGGAAGGTGTAGGTGGATGATTTTAGAAGTGGATGTAGGACCCACAGCTTTTCTAACCAGATCGAAGAGTCCCATGAGTGGTTCTCTAATCTTCTTAACATCTGTTTCAAGAAGACTCTTTCTCTCCAAAGTATATAGGTGGTTCTTGTAAGTCTTTATCGCATTCCCTACTTGGTGCTTCCAACTGCTATTGTGTCTCAGCACACGTGCCATCTTCCAATCCCTCAAGAACTTATTCACTGACACAAGATTTAGGGGGTTCTTCATCGCTCTCCAGTAGGAAGGATCGGTTCCCTTGATGTTAATCGGTCGCTTGGGAAAGTGCTTGCTTGAAATCCCATAGTTCATGTTGACAGCTCGAACCAGATCCCTGTAGTGCAAGCTACCACCCCCCTTGATACTATGTGTTACTATATTGCCCCTCCAACCTTCCTATTAAAGGGTGACAAGATTTGTATGTTTAGTCGTCATTATGCCTATATCCCTTTGAGTAGCATGACAATCCGCGTCTTAAATAACCATGGAAGCTGGCGCTATCTCAAAGTGCGAGTTGTGGTCCCTTACGCTTTTGTGGTTCAAATCCCTCGGTCCACGACTCGATCGAAAAAGATCAAATATATAGCAGCAGATGCTTTAGAGCATGTTCAAACGTTTCAGCTCTGCAGCGTAATCTCTCATACCTGTCTCCAACCCGTAGTCTGGAGTAAAGCCAAGCTCCTCCTCTGCCCTCTTACAGTCGAAGACACAGTAACCACTGTAAGGCCTTTCTCCACCATACTTGTAGTCCAATCCATCCCCAATCTCTATCTTCGCATCTGGAATAATTCTCCTCACAACATCAGCCACATCACGTAGGGCGAACGGCTTACCCATTCCGATGTTGAAAGCGCGATGCCTGACCCCCTCCGCCTGACAGGCCAAAACCACGGATTTTGCTACATCCTTATAGTAGAGAAGATCGTCCCTTGAGTCTCCTCCACGTGGGACTTTTACCGGCTTACCGATGAGGGCTTGCTCCAGCATGCTTCCTACGGCTGCATAGGTAGCGTGTCGTTCAACGCTCTTCCCGGGTCCAAAGGTATTGGCAAACCTGAGGGCCACAAAGCTCAGTCCATAGGCCCTTACATACTGTTCACCGAATCCTTCGCAAGCAAGCTTCGTAACACCATACACTCTGTCAGGATTCTTCGGGTAATCCTCGTCAATAGGCTTGTATTTTGGATAGCCATGCTCCCCAGTAATCTCCCCGTAGACGCCTTTGGAGCTTGTGAACGCAACCCTCTTAACATCCGTGAGGCGAGCAGCCTCCAACACGTTGACTGTTCCACCCACATTTACCTGATTAGCAAGGTAGGGGTTGGACTCCGACTCAGTTATCAGGTAAGCCATGTGTATGAT
>JACQRY010000247.1 GCA_016206275.1 Nitrososphaerota archaeon | reverse complement strand
TTCAAGCTCTGAGCCTCCGCAGCCTTCGGCATATGAATACTACCCATCGTCTTGGAACGCCTTATCTCTTTCAGATGCCTAGTAGTAGGAACATGATCAGTACCTATGCAGTCGATATCTCCTCTGCGCACTCCTTCCCACAGTGCCACATTATGCTCCTTGCTCCTGATGGGGGGATTCACCTTGCCGTAAATGCCAGGGGGATCCTCCGTGTCGTTGATCATCAGATATTGCGGACAGGTCTCCGCGTAAACCTTCAATCCTTTTCGGCGCGCTTCCATCGCTTCACTTAAGCCCTGAGCAGTACTAACATGAACCATATACAGTGGGCAACCTGCAGCCTCCGCTAAACCTGAATACGCTCTGATGTGCTGAGACTCCGAGAATGAGGGTGACCTGACATTCCAATCCCTTAGAATTCCTCTACTACTGTTCAGGGCCCTCTTCACAAATATTCTATTCACCTCCATGTTCTCTGCGTGGATCAAGGCCAAGCCCGGATACCCCAGCTGCCCGATCTTCTCAAACCCCAGGTAAATTGTGCCGTCGTCGATATCCGTGGGAAGCCCAATATGCTTAGTATATGGATCAGCCTTCTTGTAACCGAGGTAAAACTTGAACGAAGTGACACCACATTTCTCGGCATAAAGCGGAATCTCCTCCGCGTGCTGATCGCTTTGAACAGCCCAGGTGAATGCGAAGTCTACGCAGGCGTTTGCTTCTATGAGGCGTTTAGCTTCAGGGAAAATCTCAAGGTATGAAACTACATCCTCAGGCTCCGAAATCTCTTTGTCATTGCTCCCTATCTTTGTGCTCTTACATATCCCCATAACAGTAGTTACGCCGCCATAGGCTGCAAGCCTAGTGACATCCTTCACATCTTGAGGGAATTGATGCTGCCCACCAGGATGGGTATGAGGATCGATAAGGCCAGGGAACACGTGTTTACCGCCAGCATCAATGACACGGTCTCCCTTGGGGAGATGTTCCTCACTGCCCACACCGACTATGATCCCATCGTCAATGGCAAGGGAAGTTCTAACTATCCTATCGGAGGTGACTAGCTGACCGTTCTTAACCACGGTATCGACCACTGTCATGATTCCGCTTCACATCCCTGGCCTACTTAAACCGCCCGAAACACGACTCGCAACTTTTAAGAGACCACAAGCATTGAAACCTGAAAATGAGCATACTCATCCACAACGCCACCATAATCACCGTGGACAAGGAGCATCGGATCATCAGAGACGCTGCCTGCCTCGTTGAAGGCGACAGGATCGTAGCATTAGGAGAAAAAAGCAAAGTTAGAGGGCAGGCTCATGCTCCCGAATACGTTGTTGACGCATCCAATTGCCTTCTGCTACCAGGGCTGGTGGATACCCATGTCCATACAGGTAACACCTTGTCAAGGGGTCTGATTCCTCCAGACGTGGATTTTGGAGAATGGATGGGGGAGGGGATGCGCCCTTTCAAAAGCCTCCTCACCTCCGATTTTGGCCGTGTATCTGCCCAGCTCTGCATAATGGAGATGATTAGAAGCGGAACTACCTGTTTTCTCGACAGTCTGGTTTACAGCAGACATGGCTTCAAAGGGTTTGTGGAAGCAGTGGTCGAGTCTGGATTACGAGGGTGCTTGGCCAAGTTTGTGACCGATGTGCCTAGGTTAGAAAAAATGGAAGGGATGGGGGATGAAGACACTTTCAAAGAGGCGCGCGACCTACACAAGACGTATCATGGTTCTGGTGACGGAAGAGTAGATGTTTGGATCGAGCCTCCTCCCCTTGGAAGCACAGGCAAATCTCTGTATGAAGCTGCCGCAGAGCTCGCGGTCACTTTGGACACGGGTTTGACGATCCATTTTCTTGAATCTGAAGTGGATAGGAAACGTCTTTCGGAAAACGGGGTTGCCCCAGGTAGATTTGCGGAGGAAGTTGGAATGCTTGGGGAGAAGAGGGTCTTCGTCCACTGCGTCTGGGTTTCAGATGAAGACATTGAGATCTTTGCAAGAGGAAAGATCACTGTGGCTCACTGCCCTACGACTAACATGAAGGTGGTAGACGGGATAGCTCCTGTTTCCAAGATGATGAGGAAAGGCGTTAACGTAGCCTTGGGCTGCGACGGATTCAGCAGCAACGATAATGTGGACATATTTAGAGAAATGAGGACAGCTACTCTTCTCCACAGAACCGTGAACATGAAGCCAGATGCGGTAACTTCCATGGATGCTCTGAGGATGGGCACCATCAATGGAGCCAAAGCTCTCGGGAAGGCCGACGAAATAGGTAGCCTAGAAGTTGGCAAGAAGGCGGATATGATCGTTGTAGATATGAAGCGACCATACTCTGGTGCTCGACGTGACCCTGTTGGCCAAGCCATCTATTCTTGCAGCGGATCTGATGTGAGGCACGTTATCGTGGATGGAAAGATCGTTATGCTTGACAGGAAGATCCTTACTCTTGATGAGGAGAAGGTTGGAGAAGAAGCTGAGGCTGCTGCCGTTGCTTTGGCGGAGAAGCTAGACGGTAGAAGAGTGGCTGGGCGCTAGTATGGTGGACTATTACTTTCCTTGTCATGTGTTGGGTCATGGGTGTCATAGCTATTCGACTGATACTTCGCCTGCATCTCCTATTCTCACGGTCTTCCATTCCACTGCATCAGACTTTATGGCATCGGAAATACTGCCCCGTATTAGGCCTCGACTCTTGTCAGATG
>JACQRY010000217.1 GCA_016206275.1 Nitrososphaerota archaeon | reverse complement strand
CTATTGCATTGAGACGCTTTGTAAACGGGCCGTAATTCTTCGCCCGAGCAGACTGGATTATGCATCGAACAGGAGAAAGACCGGTCTTCCTAGTCTCCACCACCCCTCTGATGAATCGGGGCATTGCTTTCTCAGCGTTGATGTTCAATCTGGAGATTTTTTCGTATTTCACCATGGGGAGTATCGAGGTGCCTATCAATGCTACTCCGAAGATGTGCGGTAAACCGATGGATCTTATGTTGTCGCCCAAGTCGGGTAGGATAGAAATGATGGCAAGTGAGCCTATGATGGCGGCAATTGGGATGATGGCGTTTCGAAACATTCTGTCTACTCCTAGGATGGTGCTTTCACGCATCTTGTGGGCTATGTAGACGAAGAGGAGCGAAAGCGATGGGGCAGATATCAGTATGAGTGTAGTAATCGTCGAGACTGACGGCATATTTACCATCGGCACTTGCACTGCAGCAATCGAGACAGCCACAGCAAAAGAGCTCAAGGCGATTACCAGGATGCCCATATAGGCGTCGACAATCATCCCGAGTTTCTCGATCGCCTGCTTGGACAATGCGGCTTGCAAATCGAAGGCTGATCGCATCTTGGATTTCAGGTAGCCGACTACGCTTCCTCCTGTTTTGACGGTTGAGACGTATCCTGAGAGTAGATCTTGAAATGCTGGTGAACCGGATGTCTGCGACTTCTTCTCAATAACAGTAAGTGGGTCCTCTCCGAGAACCTCAACATCTCGGATTATTCCCTTCGATTGTTGACTCGTGGCAGGTAACAGGTCTACTGTTCTAAGCCTGCGAAAGCTTTCATAAGGCGTAATCCCGCTACTTGCCATTAGTGTGAGGTGCATTACTGCGAACGGTAGTTCACGATCGAGCTTATGGTTCCGAGCCTCTCTTCTGAAGACTTTAGCCAGCATCTACCATTCCCTCTTCGACATATCCAGGGAGGAAGCAGCTTTCTCGTAGATCTTGTCAGGTTCTCTGCTATATGATGCGAGGATGTTGCTGACTGTTCTGTAGTCGCGGTACTGGTTCTGGGCCATCCATCCTAGGACGATCCTACGCCTATCGAACTCGTCCAATAGTTCATCCCAGGTTAGACCGTTATTTGCAGCAATCTTCCTGAGTATTTGGCTGGACGTGATATCTATGTCGAATATGTCTGAAGTAGGGTTCCATGAAAATATGTCTCGCACTGAGTCGGCGTCGGTGATCTCCGAAACCTGAACTATTCTTCTGGACGACCCATAATAGCTGGTTCCGCCGCCGCTTCTACTACCATGTTTGACCTTTTTGACTACTGCTGCGCAGTTCATCAAAGGAATGTTTCCGGGTGAAATTTCCATGGGTCTCTGTCCAAGCCTCTGTACTGCTGAACTCGCGCTGTCTGCGTGCATGGTGCAGAGGCCACCGTGACCTGTGGCGAGAGCTTGGAAGAGGACGTATGCCTCTTCGCCTCTTACCTCGCCTACAACAAGGTGATCCGGTCTGTGCCTTAGAGAAGATTTGATTAGCTGGAATAGGCTGATTTCGCCCTCTCCTTCGATACCGAATCCTGATCTAGCGACGAGCGAAACCCAATTCTCATGAGGGAGATTTATCTCCGAGATCTCTTCAATTGTGCAAATCTTATTCGAGGGTTTAATCAGGCAGCAAACTGCATTTAGAGTTGTGGTTTTTCCTGCTCCTGTAGCACCAAGAACCATCATAGATAGCTTATTGTCCATCAGTAGCCAGAAGTAGGCTGCCACGGATTCATCTATGGTGCCAGTCTCAATTAGGTCAATAGCGGTCAAGGGGTCTTCTCTAAACTTCCTTACCGTGAAGCTGCTCCCAAAAGGTGTAACTTCATTCTTGTAATAGACTGCTAGTCGATGCTTTCCTGGTAATGTAACATCTGCTATTGGGAATGCTGCGCTGGTGTGCTTTCCGGCGCGGTGGACCTCCTTCATCACAAAGTCGTCAAGGTCCTGTTCGCTCCTGAACATCACATTGGTTTTTAGCGAGTCAAAATCTCTTTGCCAGACATATACGGGCTTACTCGCTCCAGAACAACTGATATCTTCGACTGACTGGTCATGCATAAGGGCGTCTAGTAATCCAAAGCCGAATACGTCCCGCTCAAGATAATAGATTATCTTTTCGATGCTTAGGGCAGGCGTTTCTACGAACAGTTTGCGGTGGGAGTCTATGAGCCCCATCAGTTGGTTCCTATAGCTCCTCGGGTTGTCCCCCTCCAAGCCAGATGGTTCGAATTCGTGTTCTACAAT
>JACQRY010000215.1 GCA_016206275.1 Nitrososphaerota archaeon | reverse complement strand
TCTTTGTCTGGCACAAGCTGGTTCCTCAACCTGATGTTGGCGAAGGTTCCTCTGATCATAACTTCATGGTTTCCACGCCTAGCGCCATAGCTGTTGAAATCCACCCAATCTACGCCTATTCCAACCAGATATTCGCCTGCAGGGCTGTTTCTAGCTATGGATCCGGCAGGGGAAATGTGATCTGTCGTAACCCTGTCTCCCAAGAGGGCTAACACCCTTGCGCCATCAACATCTTCGAGGTCTGGGGGCTGAGGCTTAATTCCCTGGAAGAATGGAGGTTCATGGATGTAGGTGGATTTGGAGTCCCATTCGTATAGACTGTGTTTAGGAACAGGGAGGGCTTCCCACCGCTCGTCGCCTTTGAAGACATCGGTGTACTTCTTCCTGAACATTTCAGGTTTAACCGATGCTCGGATTGTCTTCTTGATCTCCTCGATGCTCGGCCAAATATCCCTGAGATAGACAGGTTCACCATTCTTCCCTGTGCCGAGAGGCTCATGCTGCATTTCGATATCTATGCGACCAGCCAGTCCGTAGGCTACGACAAGTATAGGTGACATAAGCAGGCTACCTTTGACCAAAGGATGAATTCTTCCGTCGAAGTTGCGGTTACCACTCAGCACTGCAACTGTAAACAAGTCTTTGGTCTGAATGGCTTCTGAGACGGGGTCAGCTAGGGGACCGCTGTTCCCAATGCAAGTTGTGCAGCCATAGCCTACGGTGTGATAGCCTAATTTCTCTAAGTAGGGCATGAGTCCTGAGGCTTTAAGGTACTCAGTTACAACCGCGGAGCCTGGAGCGAGGCTTGTCTTCACATATGGCTTAACCTGTAAACCCTTTTCAACAGCCTTCTTGGCAATGAGGCCTGCGCCTATCATCACTGTAGGATTAGATGTGTTAGTGCAGCTTGTTATTGCAGAGATGACTACTGCGCCATGTGTCAACTCTACTTCCTGGCTGTTGACCTTGATCTTGCTGTTTGGCGGAGCCACCCAGCGTCCGACTATTTGCGAGCCTGATGAGCCTGCTCCTCCTTCATAGAACCATAGGCCTCCGTTTCTGACCTCGGTTTGTAGACCTTTCTGCTTGAAATATTGAGACATGATTTCCAGGACCTTTGCTTTAGACCCGTTGAGAGTTATTCGATCCTCGGGGTTGGCGGGGCCGGCCATGGATGGCTCGACATTACTCATGTTTACCTCGATTATCTCGCTATACTTGGGTTCATGCGATTCATCGTAGAAGAGGCCTTGGGCCTTGCAGTATTCTTCCACCATCTTCGCATGGGCGTCATCTTTGCCTGTCAATCCTAGGTACACAAGGGTCTCCGAGTCCACGGGGAAGAAGCCCACCGTGGCACCGTATTCAGGAGCCATATTTGCCATTGTGGCCCTATCGGGAACACTTAGCTCTCTGAGACCAGGACCGAAATATTCTACGAACTTGCCTACCACTCCGTGTCTCCTAAGTTTCTCTGTAATCGTCAACACGAGATCCGTAGCTGTAGCCCCTTCAGGCAGACGACCTGTCAGCTTCACTCCAACCACCTCGGGGATGAGCATGTAATACGGCTGTCCGAGCATCACCGCCTCTGCTTCAATACCGCCTACCCCCCAGCCTAGAACTCCAAGAGCGTTAACCATTGGAGTATGGGAGTCTGTTCCCACGAGCGTGTCTGGGAACGCTGCAGGTTGACCGTTGATTGGCCTCACGTCAACGACCTTCGCCAAATACTCTAAGTTGACTTGGTGACAGATGCCTCTCCCTGGAGGAGACACTTTGAGGTTGCTGAAGGCCTGTTGAGCCCATTTCAGGAACGCGTAACGCTCCCGGTTACGTTCAAACTCTCTGTTAATATTGAAGAAGAGGGCAGCGTCTGATCCGAAGGCATCTACCTGAACAGAATGATCGATGATCAGGTCAACAGGGACAAGAGGGTTGACTCTTGAGGGGTCAGCACCCATTTGACCCATAGCAGATCTCATTGCCGCCAAGTCAACGATGGCGGGCACGCCTGTGAAGTCTTGCATTAGGACACGGGAAGGCTTAAACGGAATCTCAATATCTTTCGCTGAGATCCCCGGGCTCCAAGAAGCTGTGTTCTTTACATCCTGATCTGTTATTATAGTTCCGTCCACGTTTCTCAGGACGTTTTCAACTAGAACTTTGATGCTGTAGGGTATTGATCTAGAGTCAAACAGACCTTCGCTGGCTAGTTTGGCAATAGAATAGTATCTGATCTTCTTGCCGGCAACGGAGAGATTGGATTCAGCGGATTCCTTCAGCATTTCAGCGCTCTCCAGAGACGGCCTTCAAGAACCCTGATTTAACCATAACTCAGCTGGATAGATAGTGGATAGAGTCTATTAATCTGGTCCCCGAGCTTGTTCTACTCCTTAAGTCAGAATAGAAAAAGGCTAATTTCAACCCCTTAAATCAAGGAGCCCAGCCATGGTTCTAGCAGCAAAGGTCTTTGAAGTCAGAGAAGATGCAGACCTTGACACGATTGCTACGAAACTGAAAGGTTACGGTGTGAAAGAACAGTTCGAGCAGGATGGTCATCAGTTTGAACTCTTAACAGAAGTAAGAGATCTAACGATGAGTGCAGGCAGCTTGGAAGGCACTTTCAGCCAAGACCAAGTGTTAACAGTGTCACACCGGGGCAAAGTCAGCTACATCCCTAAAACCCTCGAAGCCCCCTTCATCTTTACCCAACTAGACGCTAAAATATTGCTTATAGTGTTAGAGAAGAAGCAGACAGCCAACAGCGTAGCCAACCAGCTAAGCAAAATCCTCTTCATAACGACAGGCAGAATAGTTGAGGCGAGAATACCGCCAGAAACACTGCAAAGATTCCACGAGGACAACTTCGACGACACCAAGATCATCTTCTTTGACGATCTGGATCTACCAAGTATCAACAAACTGTCACTGTATGGCTCCGCTCTCGGCAACACAAGCCTATACAC
>JACQRY010000214.1 GCA_016206275.1 Nitrososphaerota archaeon | reverse complement strand
GTTTGGAGCTTTAGCTGTTCTTTGATTCCTTCGAGCTCTCTTCTCAGCGAGATGTTTTCTCTTTCAAGCTCCCCTATCTTTTCGTTTCTCTCCTTTGACGCAATCTCCAGCCTTCCTTTCAATTCTACAGCCTCAGAGATAGTGAGATACGGTATGGCTTTCACGTATTCCTTTGCTAAGTATTCGTCAGAGGGCTTATAGTAGTTTGAGAGATGACCCTTGAGCCTTTCAACATCTTCGCCTCTCAATATGCGTTTAGCGTTTGTCTCGAAGTATTTTCTGAATCCATGTACGGTCTTAAACTCTTGAATCCGTTTATGCTCTTTTCTTAATCCGATATTCCATAGTAGTCTTAGCATGAGGTTCTTGATCGACTTTGACGATATCGCTGTAGCTATGGCTGGATCTACTCTTCGCTTAGAATCCCAGATATCACGTATGAGGGGGGATTCAGGTGTTATCTTCTCTCCTACCTCTTCCCTTCTCTTACGGTACTCTTCCAATATGTGAGAAGCTTCAGGGGTTATGAAAGTTGTGTATTGCTCAGGTTCGTTTCGATATATGGTGAGCTTGGCAAATCTGTTTCCCTCTTCCTCTACCGGCTGAACATCTCTCCATTTTAGGGAATCAAAAGCTCCTACTCTGATTCCGCTTGAACATGAGATAAGTACGATCAGCTTCATACGTAGATCGCTATTATCCAAGATTTGTCTTACCTCTTCTAGCGTAGGGGATCTATCGCTCCCTACCTTCTTAGCATGAGGCAATACTTTAGAGATCTTCTCCCAGTTTATCCCGTTCTCTATGTCGTTCATTAATAGGAATTGTTTTAATGATTCTCTCATGCCTCTTAGTGTTGATCCGCTTACTTCGTCTCTTCTCGCATGTGCATATCTTAGAATCATCTTTTCGACTGTCTTAGGATCTTTCTTTGCTAAGGCTAGAAGCTCGTCAGGAGCTAGCTTATAGTACGCTAAGAATTGCCTCAGCTTCTTGAGATAGGTCTCCTTTGTTGCTTCGGTCTTGAATCCCATTAGATATTCCTCTATGCTCTTACCCTCTAGTACTTGCATGTTTGCTCACAAGCCGAAGGTAAGGCATGATTCCTATTTAAGAATAGTGTTTCCGCATAACATGGAGTGCGGGGGGTGGGATTCGAACCCACGAACCCCTGAGGGACGGGATACCCAAACGCCTGCTTGCAGTAGCCATAACGGCGATCTTAAGTCCCGCGCTTCCAACGGCGCAGCCCGACTTTGGCCAGGCTCGGCAACCCCCGCTCAGCGAGGCGCGTTGCTTCTGTGGCGTAGATAACCTATTCGACCACTGATAGCCTAAGCTGTATCTTGAGAGGATGACCCTTTTAACAATATGAGTTTCCGGAATCGGTTTCTTCTTACCCGAAGAGGGATGATAGTCCTGATAAGGCTTCTTCTTGGGCTTTACCTTCTTCCTCTTTCTTCTCTTCTTTTGCCGCCGGTGTCTTTGTTGCTCCTCCTGCGGCTGCGGGTGCGGCTGGCGCTGCTACTGGTGCCGCCATGGCTGTCTTCAGGGCCTCATCGATGTTGACTTCGCCTAGAGCGGTTACTAGGGCTTTGATTTTTGTGTTGTCAGGCTTTGCTCCTGCTGCTTCTACTATTTTCTTCATGCTGTCCTCATTAACTTCTTTTCCCAAGCGGTGTAGCATCAGGGCTGCGTAAACGTATTCCATCTCTCAGTCACCTTTTTGCAGGTTTTCGGAGGCTATTTAAGATTTTGTTTGCTTCCGGTGGTCAAAGTCTATTGGCTTAGCTGGGTAGCCGTTTGGTTTAGCTAGGTGACGGAATTTACAATATGTTATCTTATAATAACCTGCTGCATTCTCTCTCTTAGGGGAGGAGGCGGCTACTGGAGCCTCAGCTACTGCAGATAGAAGCATATGTGGAGCTCTCGACTATCATCGGTCTTGCCTTAGCAGTGGCTGTTGGAGTTTTGGTTTACGGGGTTGGCCGCCGCTGGGTCACTATTCCACAGGGTTTCAATTACATCGACTATTTGACTGGAGGCGCCTTCCCTGAAGGCTCGGTGATAATGCTTGACGGAGACGCTGCGTCAGGGAGAAGCGACATAGCTCAAGCCATGCTGAATAAGATGCTGAGCGGAGGCAAGGCTCTAGCTGTACTGTACGATATTCAAGCGGATGAGTATTTCAGAAGGGCGGAGAGGAACGGTTACAGCTTTCCTAGGGCGAGGGATGCCACTGATCTCGTTATCATAGATTGTTTGAGTCCGTTGATGAAGGGCTCAGAGAACGAGTTGCTTCGTGATCCTTACAATCTTACTTATGTCAACATCGCAATAAACGATGATCTAAACAGGTTTAAGGGTAAACGATATGTCTTGGTGCTTGACTCTGTTCTGCCGCTCTTGAACCGTCTTAGCCCTAATATGGTGATAGACTTTATTCAGGCTCTCAGCTTGAGGGTTAGAGATGATCGGGGCATCTTTCTTCTGTGTTCTGCTTCTCAATCGATAGGTGCTGAGCATGCGAATCGCATGGCCTCTATGGTTGACGGCGTAATCGAAACCAGATCACATCACTCGTTCGGTTGGAGCCGAAAATCTCTGACCGTCAAATGGATCAGGGATAGAAAGCTTCCCACTTTGAGCGTTAGATTTGATTCAGTGGTTGATAAGGGCATAGTCTTTAGGCTTGCTCCAAGATAATCGCGATGGGTTACTTGTCAGGCATCCGCATTCCGGCTGGTATTAGACTCTAATTCTCATTTGCAGCATTGTTACCGAAAAATATTGCTTTTTATACTTAGTTTGCGGCGGATAATGGTCAATGCTGGATGGTCCTGAAAGAGTAGGCACAGGAGTGCTTGGCTTAGATGAACTTATTCAAGGCGGTATACCAAAAGGAAGGATCATTGTTCTTATGGGAGAGCCTGGTGCTGGAAAAACTATCCTATCTGTTCAGTTTCTGGTTTCAGGCATGGTTAAGCAAGGTGAGAAGTGCCTGTATGTTTGCATGGATGAAGAGAAGAAAGACCTGTTTAGAGAGATGCTGCAGTTCGGCTGGAATCTCGCTGAGTTCGAAGAGAAAGGTCTTCTTCACTTTATCGATGCGACTCCCCTAAGGTTCATGCCGGAACGGACCAAACTTGGTCTTACCTATGTGGATAGAAAGGATTTCACGCTTTCAAGTGTCATCGAGGTTGTTCAGAGGACAGTGAAAGAGACTCAGGCCGCCCGCATTGTTGTTGACTCTATGACGCCGCTGATTCTACAGTACGGTGATGTCATGCAGAGGAGGTGGGCGACAATGGAACTTGTCACTGCATTAACCAACACTAGTGCTACGTGTGTCCTTACTAGGGAGATGAAGACCCTGGGTTATAAAAGAGGGCTGGAGGTTGAGGAGTTCATTTCCCATGGGGTGATAACCCTGCAATCGCTGAAGATCGGTTCGAATATTGTGAGGGTACTTCAAGTTCAGAAGATGAGGGAGACCATGTGCGACACTCAGCCGAGACCCTATTTTATCAGCAAGAACGGAATTGAAGTGCGCCCGAAAGCTACCGTATTCGAGTAGACGGGTTTATGGCGTCTCTTCACTCGCTCCAAATAGTTCCTCCCAGACCCGAGTTTATAATCCACTCTGGCCGTGAGATGTAGCGATGCGAACACAAATGTGATGGGGTGTCACCTTTCTAGGGCTGACGAGATCGGGTCAGTCCAATGTTAACAAATAGTCCATGTTTACTACTGTTGATATATGTGTGATGAGACAATTAGAAAGAATGGCCGCCCTTTGATTGTTGTAGCTTTCTGCTATGACAATTGCCTAAATAATTGAACCCAAGTATAGTTAAGGTGGAGCGTCCATTGTTCACAATGGGGGAGTGGGCCTGTATTGAATACTGAGGAGCAGTTTGTCTGTGGGTTATGCGCGCTTGTCGGCGAGTTGGAGAGGAGCGGTAGGCTTGAAGAGGACGATCTGCAACTCGTTGGTATGCATCTGATCATATCGCATGGCTTCAAACGTTAACGTTGACTGAGTGAGAGTCACGTAAGAATGAGTTAAGAGACTGTACAATACTCATAAGGGAGCATAGCCAGGTTCAGAGTGGATACCTTTATGCTTGCCTAACAGCCGTTCGAATATGCGGTAAGAACGCCGTTTCGGGTTAAGTGGTACGGCGATTTGCCGTACTATATCCTGCTAGTGCGATATTTTCATATTTTTTCCTTTAGGAGCTTTGATATGTATCCAAGTTTGACTTGATTTATAAGGCTTGGAGACAATAATTAGTTCGATGAGCCGAGGGTCTGATGAGCAGAGAACAGTTTGAGGCAATGTCGATTTGTGGCAGCTGCGGTAGAGCAGCTTATGTCAAAGGAGCAGTAAGATACTGTGTAGGCTGCGATAGACAAACAGCTGCATGTACATGCCCCAGCATGAGATAACCGGTTTGTCCAAGATAAACTAATACTCTTCTTATCGCCCGGTTGTTCACGATAAGTTTTTCATAAGTGAGACCACTGCTTTTCATGGAGACCAGTGTGCTGAGAGACTGAACAACCCTATCAAGGTAAGCGTACGAGTCAAGTTGTAATGAAAAAGGGCGAACGCCACTCAGAAATGGAAGAAGATCCACCGCCTTTACATTCGAACAATTAGTCTGGAAACGAGACTTATGTACAGGTCACAGAGACTATTGCGACTAGCGATAAGCTATATTAAGAATGAAGGCCCATCTATATTACCCCATGACAATCGCATACTGATGTCCGTTTGTTGCATGCTGCGCAATACCTGAATCCTTCCCTAATGTATGCCGATCTACCACAGCTCCCGCAGACCGAAGTAGTCTCAATCAGTTCACTCCCGCCCAATTATTAACC
>JACQRY010000213.1 GCA_016206275.1 Nitrososphaerota archaeon | reverse complement strand
CTCCTCCAATGACAGTATACTCTAATCTCCAACTAATATTCTAAGACGCAGTATTTAATGACTAAGTTAAGGTCTCTTGACTAAGTAAACCTGAAAGTCCCGATAATTCATCGGAGTGTCTCCTCCCCAATACCCGTGGGGGGTATTAGGGGATCCTTCGGTTCCAATAATTCTCAACCGTCTTTATATTGCCTATAGGCCTACACCCCACACACCGGCGCAGGCACCAAAAGTCATCAGAACGGGCCTGAGCTATAGGTAAACGGCGGTTACAGTCAGATAGAAGAGTTATTCTCGAGTAGATTTCAGCTTGTCTTGCAGAGAGACCAGTTTACCGCTATCTTCAACCGCTATCTTAGTTTCTACTCTAACGTTGAGCCCCAGGTTTCTGAAGAGCGACAAAAGCTCCCCACCTCTAATATAGCCGGTGAACGTACGATCCTTGATCAGCGAGGCAAGTTTCCCAACAATGATTTGCGTTTCCTTCGGATAGTACGTCTCCGCGATTTCAAGCACCTCAATCCCTCTATCCACTAAACGCGCTACCAAGATCTCTCTGTCCGTCTTCTCCATCCGCTTATCCTTCCCCTTCTCCTTAGCCTGTTCATGGGCAAGCTTCTTCCTAAGCTCCATCATCTTCCTACGGGTGAGAAGGTCTAGTTCTCTATCGCTCGCCATACGCTAAGAAGAGGCCTCTTCGAGCGATCTTTTAATGGTTTCCAAGCCATGTTCCTGCAACCCTCACGAATAGTGAGACTGCTGGCGGAAGAAGAGGGAGAGACACCCCCTATACACACTGTGAAACCATTTTCATAAGATCTGTAACGACATCAATCCATAAATTCTGTTCAGGCTTAAATCAATCCATACAAGTCCCAAAGCCTGTGTCCACCTGCGAGTATTGGATAGCCATTCCCGACAGCATCCTAGCTGACACACCAAGCCTAAGAGAAAAAACCGTCAAAATCGGAACGATCGCAAGAACCGCAGCCATATTCAACGTCACACAAATCTACCTATATCATCATCTTCACAATGCGCAGCCACAAGACTCCAAACTAATACACGAACTCCTAGAATACCTAGACACTCCCCAATACCTAAGGAAAAGACTCTACCCAATGAAAAAAGAGTTCACTTACGCAGGACTCCTCCCACCTCTCAGAACCCCCGCTCACACAGTCCCCATCAAACCAGAAGCAGTCAAAACAGGGGATTACAGACAGGGCATAGTATTATCTACCAAAAACGGGCTCCGAATAGACGTAGGCCTACCATCTCCACTCCCATTTCAAGGAAGAGCCAAAGAAGGCGAAAGAGTAACCGTACAAATCACTTCAACACTCTCAACACTGCAATGCAAGGTCTCCGACGATTTGCCTCCACAATACTGGGGTTACAAAGTATTTACAACAGCATCCATTACATCTCTCCTTAAAGAAACCAAACCCAATATGGTCATCCTAACCTCGAGAAAAGGGCAGAGCATCGCTTCGATGTGGTCTACCCTTCTCAAAACCCTCACTCCAGCACCCACGATATTACTAGTTCTCGGTTCAACTAGGAAAGGCATCTTCGAAATCATGCAAGAAGAACACATCGAACCCCAAGCTAAACAGTTCATGACTCTAAACACTTTTCCAAGACAAGGCACGGCAACAATCAGAGTAGAGGAAGCCCTACTAGGATCACTGGCCATACTAAACGTCGCCTCCCAGCTATCAAAAACAAAAGCCCCATGATCCATCGTCTTCTGTTGACGACCGACTCAGAAAATACTTGTTCGCGAAAGTATTTCAGGCCCAATTATAGCGACAAGACAATCTGTAATTGTCATATTCACTCACCATCCTCCCCTATCATACAACAAACCATCAATCACTAATCAGCAAAGATTTAAAAGCGGTCAACAGATCGCCGTTGAAAGCAGCTGGTTAACGATGGGTCATCGAAAGTACAATGCACCTAGGAGAGGCTCTCTAGCCTACAGACCGAGAGGCAGGGCAGCGAGCCCCGTACCTTGGTTCCGAAACTGGCCCAAAGTTGAAGCCGACAGACCTGTCTTACTGGGACACGCAGGCTTCAAAGCAGGTTCTCTGCACGTCATTACCGTTGACGACAGAGAGAAGACACCGAACTACGGCAAACCCTTATTCAACCATGCAACAATCATAGCAACTCCACCTATCCTAGTATGCGGGTTCAGAGCATACGTCAAAACACAAACAGGGCTCCAAAGCCTGATCGACGCCTACATTAAAGATCTGCCAAAAGAAACAGCTAGAAAGATCACAATCAATCCGAAGCCAGTCGAAGAGGCAGTAAAGAAGATCGAAGCTAACTTGGATAGAATAGCTCGTTTCTCGATCCACGCCTATGTTTCTCCCAGAGATGCTCATCTTCTACAGAAAACCCCCATTATCTTTGAAGTCGGAGTTGGGGGAGGAGACAAGAAAACCCAGCTGGAATATATCATCTCAACCCTAGGAAAGAAAGTCCCCGTGTCAGATTTCGTAAAGCCCGGCATGTATCTGGATGTTGCAGGCGTAAGCAAAGGCAAAGGATTCGAAGGCCCTATTACTCGATTCGGAGTAAAAACAAAACAGGCGAAGTCACGTAAAAGCGTACGCGCCGTGGCAGTTATAGGTCCCTGGCATCCCGCTGCGGTAAAATACACGGTTCCAAGAGCAGGTCAGATGGGTTTCCACCATCGAACCGAGTTCAACAAGAAAGTCCTTGCAGTAGGAAGCGCAAAGGAGCAACCTGTTACCCCCAAAGGAGGATTTGACCACTACGGAATAGTGGATGGAGACTACATTGTTTTGAGAGGCTCAGTACCTGGTCCAGCAAAGAGGCCCATCCGACTCAGAATGCCGATAAGAAAAGCTTCAGTCAAGATCCAGACTCCCAAAATACTTGAGGTCAGCACAGTAGGAGCACTGACATGAAATGAATGTTCCAGTCTTTAACCTAGATGGCTCCGAGGCTGGCGACGTAGCTCTCCCAGCTGTATTTTCAACTCCGATTAGACCAGACCTAATACATAGAGTATATGTTTCCCAACGTTCACATAGCAAGCAGCCTCAAGGCACCGATCCTGAAGCCGGCGAAAAGACCAGCGCCCAATCTTGGGGAGTCGGAAGAGGTGTAGCCAGAATTCCTAGGATGAAAGGTGAGCGGCACCCAAGGGCTGGTCAAGCAGCGGGAGCGGCCAGCATAGTGGGTGGAAGGGTCCCGCATCCGCCGAGAGCTGAGAAAAATATCTACCAAAGGATCAACAAGAAAGAAAGACTTCTTGCGACAGCATCAGCTATCGCAGCTTCAGCCAAAAGAGACTTGGTATTGAAGCGAGGTCACAGACTTACTACAAACACCTCGTGTCCTCTAGTCGCATCAGACGAGATTGAGGAGTTGAGCAAAGCTAGAGACCTACGCTCAGCCCTTGTAAAACTGGGGCTCGCCGAAGAACTAAGTCGCGTATCGAGAGGACGCAAGACCAATTCAGGAATCTCGGCTCTTAGAGGAAGAGTCACTAAGACGCCCCGAGGCCCACTGCTCGTCGTCGCAAAGAATAGAGGTATCAGCAAGGCTGCGGACGGTGTTCTTGGAGTAGAATGCGTCCTAGCAAAAGACCTTTCCGTTCTCCACTTGGCACCGGGTAACCACATCGGCAGGCTAACGGTTTGGTCAAAGAGTTCCTTAGATCAATTGTCGCCGAGCCTAGTAAGGAGGGTTGAATCCATTGCGGTCTGAAGACGCGTTAAAGATTGTGGTTAGACCCTATATGACTGAGAAGACCTTTGATATGCTTGAAAAGCAGAACAAGCTGGTCTTCATAGTGGATGTTAATGCCAACAAGGGATCAGTGAAACAGGCTGTGGAGACACTTTACAACGTGAAGGTTGATTCGGTGAACACCGCCAAAACTATAGTGGGGAAGAAAGCTTATGTACGGCTCTCGAAGGAAAGCTCTGCATCAGATGTTGCTTCAAAGCTGGGGTTGATGTAGAACCGTGGGTAAAAGAATTCTCATTCAGAGACGGGGCAAAGCGGGATCGCAGTATCGGGCTCCAACCAAGGGACGATTCTCCCCAGCGAAATACCCCTTTTTCAAAGACGAGGGCACTACTTCAGGAAGAGTTGCAGATCTATTACATGAGCCAGCGAGAAGCGTGCCTTTGGCACGTATAGAATACGATAATGGTTTGATTGGATATCTCCCAGCTATCGAAGGGCTCGAAGTAGGATCATCAATCACCTTTGGAACAGGAGCTGAGATGCAGCATGGAAATGTTCTTCCTCTTGGAAGCATACCTGAAGGCAGCACCATTTGCAATATTGAACGCCTCTATGGTGACGGTGGCGAGCTGGTCAGAGCTGGAGGAGGGTCAGCCATCCTGTTTGCTCACACCCCGGCAGGCTCAGTAATTAGACTTCCCTCAGGCAAATCCATAACTCTAAACAAGAACTGCAGGGCCACTGTAGGAAGAATCGCCGGCGGAGGAAGACTCGAAAAACCCCTTCTAAAGGCAGGCAACAACTTTTGGAAACATAAGTCCAAAGGACAGATCTATCCAAGAGTAAGAGGAATTGCCATGACCACCGTTTACCATCCGTTCGGAGGAGGCCGCCACCAACACCCAGGTAAATCTACTTCAACATCAAGAAATGCTCCTCCTGGAAGAAAAGTAGGCCATATCGCTCCAAGGAAGACTGGTAGAAAGAGAATAGCGAGAACACAGGTGGGTAAGTAAGATGGTTAGGGAATTCAAGTATAGAGGCTACAGCCTGCAACAGCTACAGAGCCTGTCCCTAGAAAACTTCCTTACATTACTCCCCTCAAGGCAGAGACGCTCACTCAACAGGAGTATTTCAAACGAGAAAAGGAAACTACTTGAAGATATTCGGGCTGCTAAGGAAAAGTCGACTGCGAAGCCTATCAAAACCCATGCTCGGGACATGGTGATTCTGCCCTATATGGTCGGAGTAACAGTTCAAGTTCACAACGGAAAGGAGTTTATGGCCCTCGCGATCAAGCCTGAAATGATAGGACACTACTTGGG
>JACQRY010000216.1 GCA_016206275.1 Nitrososphaerota archaeon | reverse complement strand
GAATACGGCAGATCGAATCTATCTTCAAACAAAAGATAAATATTACTCACTGCTATCGACTCTTATAATGACTGATATGCAAATCTTTCTTTTCCCTGTCCATGAAGACGAGGAGAAAAAAGGTTGAAGGAGCGCGCTCAACGCTCAGCGGGCAGTAGAAGAAGCGGTTAGATCGCCGCTGCAGCAGTTACAGGAGCACTAGCATTCGTCTTCTCGCTCTTCTTCAAGATCACATTCCCGTTCCTGCCATGGTTAACCTTTGACTTCGCTGAAATACCTGTTATGTTAGCCTTCGTGATCTACGGGCCGGCGACAGGAACAATGTCAGCCTTCGTCCTATTCTTGATTCTGCTGGCTCGTGGCGCAGCCTTCCCCCCGGGTCCATACATGAAACTAGCAGCAGTGCTAAGCACACTCCTAGGACTTTGGCTTGGAATCAAGATAACCAACGCGTTGAAGAGCAGTAGGATAGGAATATCCTTGGCCGCTGGCCTAGGATTAGGAGCCTTCATACGGATTCTTGTAATGACTCCGATCAACTACCTTGTAGTTGGCGTCTTATTCGCCAGCCAATTCTACTTCACCACCGCATCCAATGCGCTACAAGCCACTGCAAGAATAACACTCACAGGTGAAACTGACTTCATCTTTTTCATGCTCATCCTCACAGCCATCTATAACGGATTACACACATTGCTATCCATTCTACCAACATTCTCAATACTGAGAATGCCTCAGATCACTAATAGAGCTTGGATGATATGGTTTCTGAGCAGGCCAGGGCAACCTGAGTTGAAGAGAAGCTAGGTTCAAACCCTCTCGGCAAAACTGTCTTATTCGCCCTGTCTCTTCCTTACTCCCTTCTTCCCTTGCCTTACTTTAGACGTGGGCAACACCCCGCTTTGCTTGAGCATCCCTCTTAGCTCCCATGCCTTGCGGTCAATGAAAATGACAGCTTCCTCAAGGCGCTTAACCTTACCTTGCCTGTATCTCACGAGCTCGCGATGCCTCCACTGACGGACGCCTTTTCCCGCCGTGACGCTGGTGAACAAGTCAGGATTCTTGAGAGCATCAGGCATGTCCACATTGTGGGGTAAGAGGTATTCTACTATGAACCACTCGTCTCCGTCAGGATAGTCTAACCCAGTTTCCGTGTCAAAGTAGATGTGCAGAATATTGTCTTTTGAAAGCCCCTTTGTCTTCAGGGTCGGATGTTTGACTTTGCTGGCCTTGTAACCCTGCGTTCTAAGCTGGGGCGTGAAGAAGGTAATGATTATTCCTTCTCGCAGGAGCTTGTTGGCCTCGGTGATGAGCATTAAGTTATCCAGCTTGTGTAGAGGGCGGCGATACAGAGCTTATTAATCGTTGGGAGAGTCTGTTCTTGCCGCTCAGGTCACGTGGATAGAGCAGAAGCAGAGATAGGACACCCTGCCAATATGCACTTCGAGAGCTTCATCACGAAAGCCACAAGAACAGGTTTCAGCAAACTTTTTGCCTCAGCGAAACTAGTAACAAAGGATTAGGTTTGATTCTACTACAAATCCCTGTCGGACATATGGACAACTTCACCTATGTGATAGGCGACTCAGGTGAAGCCTTGATCATAGATCCCTCCTGGGATCTGGACAAGGTATTAGATGAAACTAGTAAGAACGGGCTTAAGGTGGTTGCAATGGCAAATACACACCATCATTTTGACCACACCAAGGGTAACAAAGAACTAGCCGACAGAACTGGGGCAAAGATCTACGCTCATCGAAGCAGTGCTCTCCCTAAGGACGTAGCTTTAGATGATGGAGGCGAGATCCCAGTAGGTAAAATCAAGGTGAAGGTGCTCCACACCCCCGGCCATACGCCAGACAGTGTCTGCTTTCTTGTCCAAAAGAATCTGTTCACGGGTGACACGTTGTTTGTAGATGAATGCGGTAGAGTGGATCTGCCTGGAGGTAGCTCTGAAGACCTATACCATACCTTCTTTGATAAGCTGTTGAAGCTTGACGACAATGTTGTGGTGTATCCGGGCCATGATTATGGTGAAAAGCCCTATTCCACAATAGGTGAACAGAGAAAGTCTAACTATACGTTGAAGCCTAGGAGCAGAGAAGAATTCATCAGGTTCATGGCGGAACCGTGATTACAAACGTTTCATCATATATGGGCCTTCCAGACTATATCCAAGCTTCCGGTAATACTCTCTTGTCCCCACAGCACTTATGATAAGCATCTTCTTCGAGTCGAACTCCTCTTTAGCTATCTTCTCCGCTTCACCTATGAGTCTTTGACCGTAACCTCGGTGTTGCCACGCTTCTCCGCTGCTCTGCCCAACCGGGACAGTGGGCCCATAGATGTGGAGCTCACGTATCAATGCTGCCGCCTGCTCTTTTACTTCAGGCCGATGAGCTTGCTGGGACGGGTTTCTAAGCCTGAGGAATCCAATCAACGCATCGTTAGTTACGTCTTCATAGGATAGGAATATTTCCTGGCCGTTCGAAGCATCATAATCCTGTCGTAAGAGTTCGATGCTGGAAGCATCTATGCTTACCCTCTCTTTCAGCTGTTTCAACCCTGCTTCCCGACACCTTATGCATCTACAACTGTACCCTCTTCGGCCGCTCTCCTCCAAGGCGAGTTGACGCAGATTGCTCTTCTTAACACCCGCAGTTATGCTGTTAGCCGGGATCTCCCGTTGAACCCGCATGATTCTAACCCAAGATGGAACGAACCGCTTCACATCAGCTATCAGATTAACAGTGGTCTCCAAGTCATAGGGCTGGTAACTGCCTTCTTGATGCATCCTGTAAAGCGCAGATGACTCCACTACCAAAGTGGGGTAAACCTTCACCATATCTGGTTTGAACCTCGGGTCTTCAAAGAGAAGGCGGAACGCCTGCAGGTCTTTCTCTGGTGTTGCTCCGGGTAGCCCAGGCATCATATGGGCGCAGATCTTGTAGACCGCATCCCTAGCTATCTGGAAGGATTCTACAACGTCCTGCACTGTGTGGCCACGTTTTGTGAGCCTGTAAATCTCGTCATCAGGGTGCTGCACCCCTATCTCTACTCTGGTCACGCCCATGTTGAGCATCATGTCGACATGTCTTCGCTTGCAGAAGTCAGGTCTAGTTTCTACCGTAAGACCCACGTTTCTAACTTTGGCTGTCTCGTTGATTTTCTGGGCTTCTGCGAGGCTGGGTGAACTAGTGTTGTTTAACGCGTCGAAGCAGCCTTTGATGAAGCTTTGTTGGTAGCTGGGCGGGTAGCTTAGGAAGGTTCCGCCGATGATTATGATCTCGGCTTTAGAGGCTTTGTGCCCCGCTTTTTCCAGCTGTTTGATCCTTGAGTCTGTTTGAGAATATGGATCGTATTCGTATTGTCTGCCTCTTAACGTAGCTGGCTCGGAACCCGTGTAGGATTTCGGAGTGTTTACTTCGGGGCCGCCCGGACAGTAGGTGCATTGGGCTTGCGGCGGACAGCGGAAGGGCTTCGTCATGACTGCGATCACCGCTATTCCCGAAGCGCTCCTAACAGGCTTGGTTTGCAACATGCTTCGGTATCTCTCCCGATGCTCTGAAGGGAGAAACGACATGATGGCAGCGTTGCTAGGCATCCCTGCGAGACCATACTTCATGCTAACGCTCTTCCTGAGTTGAACTAACCCGCTTTCCCCAATTTGTTCCTTAGAGGCAAGTATATCCGCGATCTCGGAGCAGGCTTCGCTATACGGGTCTACGCTAGTGGGTAATTCGGTCATTGCTAGGTCTCTTCCCATTCGCTGTGTTCCAAGTGTACAATGGGCGAGGATTTAGAGGTTTAGTTAGAGATGTCCTGAAAATCTTATAGCACACATAATGTCTCCAGACTGCATCTTGGTTGAAGTAAGGGAACTTGCACTCGACAAAGGAGCAGCGGTCGCCATAAGCCAGAACGATTATGCGACAGGGAAACCTTTGATCGCAGCCTTTGCTCCGAAAGGTTTTGTGATGTGCGGTCTCCTGGATGTTGGAGCCGCGGAGAGACTGGGGATGGCCGCTGTCCGTGTGCTGGGCGTCGCCAGCATAGAGGAGCTTTTGGAGAGGGAAGTAGTTCAAGTGACTTCAAGGGCAAGGGAATTAGGTATCAAGGAAGGCATGAAGGGAAAAGAGGCGCTCGAGAAACTTTCATAGCTGAAAAAATCGTTTTGCTATCTTATCGGCGCCTCGCCTTCTACCCGTTTCAACACTCGAAGGGCCTGCAAAGTAATCCATTTGCTCGGCTCTCCAGCTTTTTCTAGGGCAAAAGGTGTAACTGGCTCTCCAAGCACATATTTGGCGCCGGGACCAAGATCAGGGTGAATGGCATCAAGTAGCCAAGCACCGTCTGGCCGCCTCTTCTCTCTGAGAACCTTCAAGGCAGGTTTTAGCCGCGAGTCGTCTCCATAGCCGAGAGCGGTAATAACATCAAGCCCTACCAGAAGATCATAATAGTAATGCACAGGGTAGTGGAAGCGGAACCAAGGTTCATAACGACGCTTCCCTTCCCTGAACAAATCGCGTTCCAAATAGAATTCTGCACCTCTTTCCACCGAACGTTTGACCAAACGCGTCCATCGCCTCTTAGGTAACGCCGAGAACGCGCTCAACGCTTCCCAGCAGTCCAGGGTCCCTCTCCTAGAGTCAAAGCAGTGCCAACCACCATCCGCCTTTTGAGCTTCGATAAGCCATTTGAAGGCGGATCTTACACGAGGATCATCCTCGTAGCCGCATCGGACAAGTGTCCGGGCCGAGTTGCCTGTTACACAGAAATGGCTCCTCTCCCGACGTCCAAAACCTCCATCAGGCTTGGCATATTCGCCGAGGAATAGTTCGCAGGCTTTGCGGATCCGCGGGTGTTGCTTGGTCAAACCTAGATCAGCTAGTACAAGGAGATGCCAATTGGATGCTACATACTTCGGGTAGTACAAGTTTTCCCGTGACGCCCAAAAGCCCGCAGGGTTCTGCTCTCCAAGTATTTCTGCTCCCCAGCCTCGCTCACTAATCGCCTGATAAGCCGCCTGCACCTCAAGGTCCTCGCGGGGGCGATCTAGAAGTTCTATTAGTGTGAAATAACAAACAGCTGGTTGACTCTTTTGAAGCAACCAGTCCATAACGCTGTCCCTAGGCATATTGGCTAATGCGTTCTTTCTAATCGACATAAATAGGTTAAACAACCCAACAGATACGAGTTCCTAAAACCGAAGGCGTATTCAAACCGCCGCATAGTTGGCGCGTTTTGAAGCGATTTTGACAATGATGCTATTGACCAGCGGTATTACTGCTGAGAATGCAATCACCAAGGGGATGCCTATCTGAGGAACCAGAGCGGATCCAAATAGCGGTCCCAACAGTATCCCCAGATCCCATGCTGCTTGAGTAACAGTGTTGGCCAGAACCCTCTTCGAAGAATCCACACTCCTCGCTACAAACAAAGCATTGGTAGGAAGAATCATCCCTTGAGTGAAGCCCATAAGTCCAAAGCAAAAGGCGAAGATCAACACATTTTCACTCAAAGCCATGAAGATCATCATGGCTCCAACGTTTAGCAGAGATATGGAGATGATTGAAGGAAGAGATAACTTCGCTACCACCTTGTTGAAGATGACCCGCGTCGCAACAGCCATAACAGTGAACCCCACAAAAAGGCTTGCAGCCTCCGACTCACTCAAACCAAAATGCTGGTATGCGTAAATAGGAGCGTAGGCTAAAGCCACGCCAAATACAAAGGAGTAGGAGACTGTTCCCAAGACAGGCAGATATACACCTGGCTGAGACAACACTGTTGAAAACATTTTTCGAAGCCTGTTCGCCGTTTCAGTATCTTCTTCTCTGACTGTCTGAGTCAGGTTCCGTGGAAGCATTGCTACCAAAAGTATGGCCGGGGCGGTTAAGGCAGTGTCAACTAGGAGCGTAGCTCTGGGCCCTAGGATTCCTGTGACTGCCGCGGATACGAGTGGACCTGTAACTATGCCCAAAGAGGAGATCAATGCGAATCTAGCAACGTGTGAAGTCGTCTTAGCTCCAGTTCCCACTACAGAGATCTCTGTCCATAGAAGGCTCCATACCAAAGCAAAGCCTATTCCATGTATTACTCTAAGGACAAGTATTGTTGAAACATTATTGGACAGGGCGTAGGCTGCCGGCATGGTTGTCATGATCAGAACGCTGACTATGGTGCTCCCGTATAGATTTCTTCCAGTCAGGGCTATACCTAGCGGGATCTTCAGAATGAAAGAGGCGATGAAAGCTGTGGATACTACCACTCCGACCTCAGAGAAAGTTGCACCAAGGTACTGCCTCACATAGATGGCTATGATAGGGTTCACAATGTAGACGGAGGCACTTACCAGAAACGCGGAGACCGATAGGAGAGTGACTGGCGATAGTTTCAATAGAGCAGCATGTCTCCGCCCATGTTGAGTCAAATAATAGATTTTAACACTAACACACCAAACTAACTGACAAAACTTCCCATAAGATCCTCCTTATCAGCATGGCCATCTGCGCCAGAATCGTCATCGCTTGTCTCTTGGAGCGTGAACCACTGTTCATAACACCATGCATAATTTGTTGTATTGATGTCAGGTTCATGTGCGCTGATCGTGCATTGTCTTCTTGTCGATACTGATTGTCAACGCCGCATACATGCAGTAACTATGACATTTCACATCTTTTAGGCGGAGATCAAAACTGGAAATAGGGCTACAGGCGAGCTCAAGACATACAAAGCAATTTGACATCTAGACCTCCAATGGCTAGCCCTGATCAACTAGCCTAGCAAAGGTTTGTAAGCCTAACTTAACATCGCCTACAGGCATCAATATTGGTAAGGTCACTCCAGTCTTACAATAATCCTCAAATCTACGTGCACAGTCGACAGGTGTACCGCATATTATCACGGAGTCAAGTATATCGTCGCTGATTGCGTCTGACGCAGATTTGAAGTCACCT
>JACQRY010000015.1 GCA_016206275.1 Nitrososphaerota archaeon | reverse complement strand
GTACAGCATCCTCTACGCTGCTGGCTTGAACGTACTCTATAGGTGGAAGCTCGTAAAGCAAACGTGATTCACTACTCTAGCCGTCTTCGCTTGGGCACACTTGCTAACATGGATAAAAAAGCCTTGCGCTGAGAACGTTGGCGACAAGAAGGTAAGCGGGCTTCTCTCCAGAACCCGTAGCTAGAAAATGTTTATTTGCCGACTAAAACGGTAGTTGGATATGCCCAAGTACATTTTTGTGATCGGCGGAGTAATGTCAGGCCTCGGCAAGGGAGTGACCTCCGCGTCCATCGCGAAGCTTCTCCAGCTAACCGGCTTGAAGGTTGCCTGCGCCAAAGTTGACCCTTATCTCAACGTTGACGCCGGCACTATGAACCCAATTATTCATGGGGAAGTATTCGTCACCGATGACGGTGGTGAAACGGATATGGATCTGGGCACCTACGAACGTTTCCTCGAAGAGAACCTCTCTCGTTCCCACAATATTACAACGGGGCAGGTCTACAAGGCTGTCATCGAATCCGAAAGAAGAGGAGATTACTTGGGCCGATGCGTACAGATAATTCCTCATGTAACCGATGAAATCAAGAATCGTATCCGCGGGGTTGCCCGTGACTCTGGAGGCGACGTGCTCCTGGTTGAAGTGGGCGGCACCGTCGGAGACATTGAAGGACTGCCCTTTCTCGAAGCCTTAAGGCAGATGAGGCTTGAAGAAGGAGCCTCCAACACCGTTTTCGTGCATGTCACTCTGGCGCCCGTCTTAGATAGCGTTGGAGAACAGAAGACCAAGCCTACTCAGCATAGTGTACAGGAGCTTAGACGCATCGGGATTCAGCCCGACTTAATTGTAGCGAGATGTGAAAAACCCTTGGCTCCTGAAACCAAAGAGAAAATCTCTCTATTTACAAGCGTCGAAAACCGCTGCGTCATCTCCAACCCTGACGTAGAAGCAATATACCAAGTGCCTCAGATACTTTTCGAGGAAGGAATTGTAGAGCCGCTATGCGAAAAACTCCAGTTAGGCAACAGAAAGGTGAACTGGGGGAACTGGAGAGAGACCACAGACGCCTACACCAATAGAACAGGAGTAGTCAAGATAGCAATGGTCGGCAAGTATGTCGCTCTACCAGACAGCTATGTAAGCGTAAACCACGCACTGGCTCACGCCGGAGCCAAGAATGGCTTCAAGGTAGAGGTAGACTGGGTTGACGCCGAACGATTCGAGAAGAAACCTGATTCAGTCAACATATTAGATTCTTACGACGGTGTCCTTGTTCCCGGTGGATTCGGCAACAGAGGCAGCCTAGGGAAGATAATGACTGCAAACCATGCTCGCATAAACAAGATCCCCTACTTAGGTATCTGCTTCGGCTTCCAGATGGCCATTGTCTCGTTTGCAAGATACGTCTGCGGCTTAAAGGACGCCAACTCCACCGAGCTGGATGAACGTACTTCTAACCCTGTAATCGACTTGCTTCCAGAGCAGAAGAATGTGACAGATAAGGGCGCTTCCATGAGGCTCGGCGGCCATGACATCGCCATTGTGGAAGGCACCCTAGCCCGCCGGCTGTACGGGTCCGCGACCATAAGAGAACGGCATAGACACCGATATGAGTTCAACCAAGATTATCGCTCGCTCTTGGAGCAACACGGAATAGTATTCTCAGGCTACAGTGACAGTGGAAGAAGAACAGAAATGCTGGAGATCCCCAGCCTACCATTCTACTTTGCTACTCAATTCCACCCCGAGTACGTTAGCAGACCGACAAGCCCCGAACCTGCGTATCTAGGCTTCGTCAGAGCTGCTATTGAAAGACGGATGTCGAAGAACTTTCCACCAGATACTGGCAGTTCAACTCTTACCGTACCTAGAAGCAAGCTCTAACACGGTTTCACAGACTTCAAGCGCATCACTCCCGAAGACATAGGTTATCGGTTCCAAGCCCGGGCCACCTTCATCAACAACTGCCGTGAAAGGACCCTCTGCCCTCTCAACCGCAGTGGAAAATGCGTCAACAACGACGTCAGCCGCCCCACGCTTCGCCCTATGCTTGTCCGTGGTACGTATTGTCTTCAGCTTCATATCTTCCAGTGCCATTGCAATCTTCTGATCGTATTTGACATCAATCCCTGCTCCTATCTCTTTGTTCCTACTTCGAGCGATGAGAAGCATGTGCGCCATATGCCTTGAAGCACCAAATTCAGGCGGCAGCATGGCTCTTGCCCTGCCGTGAACCTTAGTGATCCTTCCTGGGAAGCCCGCTACTTCGGATTCATTCTTAGCGTCTTGAGGGCACATCACTAGGTTAACTGATACTTCCGGCATGATGTGTGAAAAGAAAGGTGACGTCTCTAGAAGCTTGCGAGCATTCTCCATCTGTCTTAAGACTGTGCCCTTGTTATCATCGATCTTTACAGGTCCAAAGAGCCGCATGCAAACATCACATTCCTTTGGGATAGGTGACATTGCTTGATGACTTGGACAGAATACTCCTTGAGCTAGAAGGTTCCTCCATATGGTGTAAAGAGTTTGTATTCCCTCAATAGGACTGACTGAAAGATCCTCACAAAGGAGCTTGGCGTAGCGCTCTGCTTCCTCACCACTCAAGCCCAGGAGCTTGGTCTTCGAAGAATAGTTCTCCTTAGTGTGGTCCAAGTATTGACTGACCGCTGCCTGGGTGACCCCTATCATTCTGGCGATCTTGCCCTGACTGAGACTTCTTGAGGCAAGTTCATGAGCGACTAGTCCCCTCATAGCCGGAAGGAACTCCTTCACCATCACTTCGCACGGGGGATGCATAATGCATAAGTGGGTTATTTAGCGGCTTATAAGACTAACCCTATGTTTTATTGTCCTTGTAACTCCTCGAGAATAGCCTTGCACCAGATCTTGAAGAGATGTCTTCCCCCGTTACTCATCTACCCCTATAGCCACAATAGCATCCACTCTTATCGTGGCAAAGATATAACAGTCATCTTTGATGCTGCAAGAACCTCCACAACTCATCTAAGACGCCTGATGCAACTTTCTCTTCAGAGCCATCTCCTCTGATTAACACAGATTTACCTTTGACAAGCCTCCCGATAGAAGTTGCCGTAGAACCGACCTCTTTTAACGCAGCTTTCACAACATTCTCCTTTCTGGGCTGCACGGCGAGTAACAAAGCACCTGAACTAATCAGCCTAAGCGGATCCACATTCAACACGGAACAGATCATCGCGGTCTCCTTT
>JACQRY010000207.1 GCA_016206275.1 Nitrososphaerota archaeon | reverse complement strand
GTATTAAGTGGAGTGGAGATGGACGTGCTTTGAGAATAACTTCTCGGACGAAAGCATTTAGTGTGTGAGTAAGCAATTATCGATGTGGTAGAGGGCTGTGATGAACATAACGTATAGCGATCCAACGGAGTACTAGGCGCCAAGTGCAACTTTCCCAGGCGATTATCCCGTCGGATTTCTACATATTCCTCGGCAGCTAAGCATTCGCAATAATCTGCCGAACGGTCGAACTCTCGAACTTGGACTGAAAGTTCATAACATGTTGGAACTACAAACTACCCGGCCTGGCTATTTCAGTTCGAATTTGAAGTGTCGGAATCTTGCGGAGCTCTCACAACATCTTCGACTCTCTCGGTGCTTTTCGGGTCATCCTTCTTCAAGCCGTCAGCGTTGTCAATAATCACCTGCAATGCAATCTGCCTTCGCACGAGTCAGCAGAAATTTAGGAAGCTCCTGAGACATGTAAGCAGCGGCAGATTCGATGCCAACTATTCTTGTCAATGTGCGACAAGCAGCGTCTTGGATAAGTTCGTCGATTCGTTCTGAGGGGCCGAAGAGGCCGCTACTGGGATGGTTGCTGTTGCGGTGGACTAGTCGCTGGCTTATTGACTTGTTTGTTAACTGCGTCCGAGAGGTAGTGCCCAGTTACGACCACTCGCACGTCCTTTACGCCGTTCACCTGCAACAAGTTTGACTTGATATCCTGGGATATCTTGAGCGCGAAGATAGGAGGGCAGTAGGGAGTCGTCGCATGGTACTGAACATCTATCTCGCCATCCTTGACATCAAGCTTATCGATTAGATTCATCTCAGCTATAGGCACACCTATCTCTGGGTCAACCACCTTAGAGAGTTGCCTCTGTATCTCCTTCATGTCGATCTGCTCGGAGGCCATCATATCTTCGCGGGCGTACCGTCTATTTATTGGTTTACTACGATAACATAGTTGAGGGGAGGTTGTGATATTTTGATATCAGGAGAACCCCATGATATCCAAGGTATTCAAGGGCTGGAGTGATGCTATTAATGCGACCACCCAATCCGCCACGGTGAAGATCGACGGGCCAAAATACGTCGCAGCCGTCTGGGAGGAAGATTATACCAAGCAGTATCTTGTTGTAGGATGGATAACAGTGATGGCCGTTGCGAGGGCGCGCTACCATGCACGATCAATCCAGGGGGGCCACAGATGTGACCGTTCGATTCCTTGACTAGACCTGATTTGAGAATGTTTCCCACTACCAGGTTCCCTGCACCAACGTTCACCATCTCTATACCGCTCTCACAGAATGAGATTGTATTATCGGAGATCACGTTGTTCGAGGCTCCATAACTTATCCACATCCCCCCTGTGCTTGTGATGTGGTTGTGGCGTATTGTGTTTGCCCAGCCGTTGTCGTCCCAGATGGCAGATAGAGTTGGAACACCGATAACCTGATAGTAAACGAAAGGTCACGTTCAAATGCATCGGTTTCCCCAAACTGGAACAGGATGGCACTTTTCAGCCTAGCTTTCGAGGGTGATAAACAAGTCGATCTCTATCGCAGAGTAGCAGAGAAGATGCAGGATTACGATTTTTACTCTATGCAAATCTATGAGCATATACCCTTCAAGCCATCTTGGCCCATCATATTTCACGTTGCCAAGTACACCAAAAGGATCCTCCTCGGGCCAGTTACAGTGCCAGTCTTTCTCTACGACCCATTGACGCTTGCTAGGAACTTGGCCGTTCTGGATGAGCTGACGCGTGGAAGAGCAGTACTAGGGATCTCAAGGGGTGCGTATGGGGAGTATCTCGCTAGGAAAATAGACAGATCGATCAGAGCGGTCCTAGATTGTGTAGGAGCTGTTGATGCTCTGCTCCGCGGCGACGATCATTCAGGAGAATTTTCTGGCGTTAGACGGGCAAGGTTCGCTTGGCTCGTCGGCAGGAGAGTCAAGATATATGTTGGAACATCTGGCCCGAGGCTTGCTTCGAGGGCCAGCAAGTTAAGTGCTGTCAAAGGCATAGTCGTCGACAGCCTTTGGAATCCTTCCTATGCTAGATTTCTAAGAGGCGTGATTGATAGGGCATCTACAACGCGTCAAAGAGGAGACAGGGTGCAACTCATAGCCCGACCCTTCACCTTTATCTCCAAGGATAAATCTGATGCTGAGAAGAAAATGACTTCAATACTGAAAGCGTACCTCCCAGATCTTGTAGGAAATTCTCCCATGCTGAGACAGGCAGGACTCCATTACGAGGGCCTAGCTAGCCTAGGAAAGGCGGGCTCATATGTGCCGCTTGAGAGGTTTGCTGCTATGGGAAACGCGGATGAGATAGTTGAGCAGACAGAGAAAATGCTGAAGGCGGGGGTAGATCACGTATGCTACGGTCATCCTCTTTCTGAAGATCCTATGCGTGCAGTGACCGAGATAGGCGAAGAGGTAATTGTACATTTCAAGAGGTGACTTGTATGAGAATCGTACAGACTTCAGAAAGAATGGAGCCTCTACTCGGTTCTAAGGGCTAAGTCTTTCATAACTCAAATCGCGAGAAAGATTGAATGGGCCCAGGTTTTTATAATCATAAGAAAGACATCCAACCACTTGAGTACAAGTTCCCAGTCTCGAAAGAGTAGATGGGTCGCCGCAACTCTATCATTCTTTCTCCCCGGCTTTGGTCAGATCTACGCGGGCAGGGCGGAGAGGGGTGCGTCCATTCTGGTTGGCTTCATACTTGTCTTTGCGGCGGCATACTTCTTCATAGCGCAGACAACTGGCAGAGGGATTCTATTCGACATAGGAAGCAGGTACCTGCAGCTGCTAGCGATTCTCTTCTGGGCCTGGCAGGTCTACGACGCCTACGGCCTTGTGAAGGCCTAATTATTCAGTCAGGCGCAGACTTTTCAGGCAACCAATGTGAAAAATTCGCACGCGGTGCGTAATTGCAAATACCATTTTGGCACAATACGGAATTTGAGGAGGATTAATTATTATT
>JACQRY010000206.1 GCA_016206275.1 Nitrososphaerota archaeon | reverse complement strand
GCTCCTTTTGACCTCCCTGTGGTCCCGGAGGTATAGATGATAGCGGCTACATCATCTGGTCTGATGGTCGCTGATCCGCGACTAGTCTGTGAGTAGGGTAGCTGATTGTAGGGTAATGCCCCTTCTGGAAGATGCTTATCGGTGATGATAATTATATGTTGTATTGATTTCAGGTGTTCTTTTACATCAGAGAAATGTCGCCATCCTGCTTCATCAGTTATGAAGATCTTCGCCTCTGAGTTCTCAGGGATGTAGGTAAGTTCTCTCCTCCTATAGGTGACGTTGATGGGGACTACGATGGCTCCTAGCCTTAGGACTCCGAAGTGAAGGTAGATGAATTCTGGTCGGTTTCCAAGGTATAGACAAACTCTGTCACCGTGCCTGACCCCTAGATTCGCAAGCCTGCCGGCCGCTTTGCTGACTTCCGACGCGAGGTTCTGATAGGTGGTTGCCCGTCCTTTGAAGAGCATGAAGGTCTTTTTTGGGAACCGGTTTACTGTATTCTCCAGCATCTGACTGATTGTTAGTTCATCGTACGCCGGCACTCTAAGGGCCCTAAATGGAGTGGCGCGAATCGTTTCTTCAAAAACTTAGCTAACCAAAGTCTTTAGTCAATGCCCATAAGGCTAATAGCGAGTAATGTGGATTGAAGATCGAGGCCGCGTCAAAGTATGCATATTAAATGCCCGGAGTGTGAAAAGCCAGCCTTGCTGTCAGACGGATTCGAAGAGATCCGGTGTGAACACTGCGGCTACAAAGCTACCTACGGACAATACGTGCAAAAGCTGGTTGAGAAAGACGCAACGTACTCTGATGTCTTGAGTGACTACAAGATCTAGTCTGAGCTACTTGATTTTCCTGGCTTCCCGCTCAGTTTCTCTGAGCAGCAATGTGTCTCCAAGCTGAACAGGACCTTTTACGTTTCGAGTGAGGATACGGCCCTTGTCCTTACCTTCAAGAATACGTACTCTGACCTGAGTGATCTCCCCTGCAACCCCCGTTCGCCCTATGATCTGTATGATTTCAGAGGGGAACAGAGCTTCCTCCGACTTTGAGCTCATTTACCGATCAGCTTCCACCCTGCTTCTTCAGTTTGTCAAGGGCGCCGACGATCTGTTCTAGGAGGCCTGAGCCTTCCCCTGGCTCTGTGATGCATGAAGAGGCTGCGCCTATGTCGATGTTAAGCGCAGGGCCCATACGTTCCTTGCTCGGAACATAGATGTAGGCAATCTTCTTCTCTTCGCATAAGATAGGTAGGTGAGCAACTACTTCAGGTGGATCCGTGTCCTCAGCTATTAAGACAAGTTTCGCTATGCCTCTCTCAATAGCCTTTGTTGTCTCGTTGGTACCTTTTCTGACTTTGCCTGTCTGCTTAGCCTGTCTCAACGCTTCATAGGCAGCATCGGCAAGCTCTTTTGGAGTCTCAAATTTAACGAAGAAGGGTTTTGACATAATCGTCCTTCCCTCTAGTTGAATAATGAATCTGCTGGGTTCATCTTAATTCGCCCAGCGTCGAAGCGTCTTCCCGCGGTTTTTAAGTTCTTCGCCTCAATGGACTCGGAAGGAAGCTGATTGCGGAGGGAACGGGGTATGTTGCATAGGTCTTGACGAAACTTTTGTGGGTATTCCCGGTTTTCTTTGTAATCCTAGACATGAGTTTATGAATGCTTGCAAGAATCCTCCACGGGTTCCCTGAAGGCGATGGGGATCTTGCTAATTCTAGCTGAATTTTTTTTCTCCGCGTATGCAGGAGCATTATCCTTCTTAGTAAACAACTCCAATAACTCCGAATTCTCACAGGTGAACCTGTGACGGGAACGCTCAGCCTCCTTTCGCACTGCTTTTGCAGAAACACCTAATAAAGACCATTTGGAGGCACGTTAGCAATATGTATTATCCTGGTGCTACCGCAGTAGGCATAGCATTCAAAGATGGAGTAGTCCTAGGCGCCGAGAAAAGATTCACCTACGGAACCTTTGTGGTAAGCCGCTCAGGGAAGAAGGTCTTCAGCATAACAGACAAGGTCGGAGCCGCTTGCGCAGGGATGGTAGCCGATATGCAAGTGCTGATCCGTCAGATCACTTCTTACGCGAAGCTCCGAGAACTTGAGTTAAGTAGGCCTATTCCCCCTAACTCTGTGGCCAAACTGATGTCGGTGCTCCTCTTCGAGATGCGTTACACACCTCTCCTTACTCAGGTGATCATCGGAGGCGTAGACGGTAAACCCGCAATATACGTTCTGGACCCATTAGGCTCCATTATCCCTGATGAGTATGCTGCGGTAGGCACAGGTGCCGAGATGGCGATAGGAGTCGTCGAAGCAGAATATGCTCCGAACATGACTGAGAAGCAAGCTAAAGAACTCGTAGTGAAATCTATTCGCTCAGCAGTTCAGAGAGATGCTGCTAGCGGAGACGGCGTTGACATCCTCGTTCTGACCGAGAAGGGCTCTGAGACTGAGTCACTGAACTTTTAGCCAAGACCAGTCCTAGTGACGTTTAACACCTTCTCAGCCTTGGCCAAGGACTTCACGGCGTCTCTCTTATCAAAGAGCTTTACAGACGGAACTGCTTTAGCTTCATCCCCATATTCAGCAAGGGACCTCAGTCTGTTCAAATCCGCTGATATCGAAGCCAACTCCTCAAGCTCATCTTGGATCTTATTGAAGAGGTCACGGTTGATAAGAAGGGCTTCACCCACATCCCTAACCTTTGGGTATGTGATCCCTACTCCTCTTAGCAAACCTTTCAAGGCGAATTCAACGGTCTCCTGACTTAGACAGACAACATACGCGTATTGAGCATCAGCGAAAGCTCTTCTCGCTACGGCAAGCCTGTATTCAGCTTGCTTGAAGAGCGCTTCAGACAAAGCGTGGAAGTCCAATAAGTTCACCGAAAGAAAAGTCTGCAGGCATCCTCCAGAACCATTGTCCCTTGGACTTGAATTTGACTCCTCCTGAGTTTATGATGACACCTAGAGACTGAAACCGCAGGCGTTGAAAGAACCCCTCAGTATCATACAGAATCGCCGCATCTTCAGCCACCTCAAGGTAAATTGGATGTAAAAACTTGGCTTCCTCCCTCGTCATAGAGTAGATTGATACGTCAGTAGCAAGCCCATGTTCCAGAAGAACCCTTCTTTCAAACCTAATGTCGTTGATGCATTGATAGATGCTCCTTATTCTCTCCATCAACCCTCCTTTTTCCTCCAGAATCAGCAGTAAGTTCACCACGCTATTGGAACCGGCTTCACCTCCGGCATGGGAACCGTAGAGGCAGGCTGAGACAAGTTTGCGTTCATAACATGAGTGCAAAAGGTGCAGCGTCTTAACAATCAGGTGAATATGCCTACCTGTCTTCACATGGTTAAGGTTAATCAAGTGTTTCACTGCGAACTTAGCATCGTCAGGGTTTAGCAACCTGTATTTGCCCTTGGTGAAGCTAAATACAAGGTGCTGCCCCCTCAATCTTCTAAGAACCTCACCAGTTTTTTCTTTGGAGAGTCTAATTGTCTTAGAAGCATCTTCAGCGGTGAAGAGATCTTCACGAAAATTCTTGTAGAGCTTTACGTATGAAACTGGAAACAGCCTTGCACTCAAGATCAGACCAGTATTCTTCGAGAAGACCCTAACTTTTATCCGTTAATTACTCGCGCATTTTCTGTCTTATGGCCTCAGCCAGCTTTGAAAGATCCTCTGCTGCGACAAGCAGCCGACTTGGCCTGCTCCAGCTAGCTCCATCATCCTGATGCCTTGGGATCACGTGAACATGCAAATGGGGAATCAGCTGGGCAGCCGCTCTTCCGTTATTCAACCCAATATTCAAACCTGCGGCACCTGTGATGTCTTTCACTCCTCTGGCTACTTTTGTTACCAAGATGAAGAGTCTGCCTACTTGTTCATGGGGCATATCCAGTATCGTCGGATAATGCTTGACAGGCATGACAAGGGCATGACCCCGGTTGATGGGGTACTTGTCCATGAGTGCGACAAAAGAATCATCCCTGTGGATCATGGCGGCTTGAAACTTGCCCTCGATGATGCTACAAAAGATGCAGTCGTCCATCAGGATCTCAGATAAAGCTTAGAAGGTTTTAACAATTAGCCTGATCGATATGGTAGTCGAGGCCTAGATGGATTGAAGCATTATACGCGTACAGGTGACTCAGGCCAGACGGGGCTCTTCGGTGGAAAACGCGTGGGGAAAGATTCCCTCAGAATCGAGGCCTATGGAACAGTGGACGAACTCAACTCTCTCCTAGGCTACGCTAAGACCTCGCTTCAAAGCAAAAAGCTATTGAAGATTGTGGATAAGATACAGGCAGACCTTTTCACAGTGGGAGGAGACTTGGCTACGCCTTTAGACTCAGGAACTCGTGTAGGCAAGAAAACAATTCCGAGAGTAACGGCAGCTATGACAAAAGAGTTGGAGGAAATTACTGATGATCTAGCTGAAAACTTGCCTCCGTTGAAGAGCTTTATTCTTCCTGGTGGGAGCGGTGCAGGGACGCTTCTTCATTTATGTCGGTCTGTTGCTAGGAGGGCTGAGAGAAGGGTAGTCGCATTATCTTCCAGTGAAAAGATCAATCGTGATGTTGTTCCGTATTTGAATCGCTTATCTTCACTGCTCTTTGTGCTGGCTAGGAAAGTTAATGTTGAGGAAGGCGTTAAGGAGCAGCCTTGGCATTACACAGGTAGCGGAGCTCAATGACCCAATGTCAAGATGCTTTGGACCCTGCTCGCAGGGCTATAGCTTCCGCGATAGCTAAGACCTTTCTTGCCCTATCAGCTATGGGCGGCTCAACCATTTTGCCGTCTAATGCAATTACCGCTAATCCTTGTTTTAACGCCTCCTCATAAGCATCTACATACCGCTTAGCTTCTCTCACCTCCTCTTCGCTCGGAGTGAAGACCTTGTTGACAGGATCGATCTGTCGTGGATGCACCAATTGTTTCCCCCAGAAACCCATCTCCTTGGCGGCTGAGGCTTCCCTAACTAGACCGTCAACGTCTTCGATAAACGGGTAAACTGTGTCGACCGCCTGAACCCCAGCTGCAGTCGCTGCTATAGCTACAAGACTCTTGGCGACCCTCGTTTCCTCTCCGCCAGCAGTTCTTTTGACAGCCATATCGAGGGTGAAGTCTTCTGACCCGAAGAACAAGGCGCTTACCCTTGGTGATGCTGAGGCGATCTGATATGCGTTAAGAACTCCTCGCGCCGTCTCTATAAGAGGTAGGATATTGAGGCTCCCCTTCTTGAAGCCTAGCGACGATTCCCGTTCCCCCACCAGCTTAGATAAGGCAAGTATATCTTGTGGAGTGGACGGTTTCGGCTGCACAATCCCCATCACAGCATCGCTGATGATGGTTAGATCCTCCTGAACCATCCCGCTATCAACGTGATTCACCCTGATCAGGATACTGCTACTTGCTCCGCGGATCTTAGATAAGTGGCTGCGGAGAAGATCTCTTGCTGAATTCTTCTCTGAAAAAGGCACACCATCTTCAAGATCAAAGATGACGGCGTCAGCCCCCCGTTCAAGAGCCTTCACAACCATCTTCTCCCTATGCCCGGGAACATAAAGCCAGCTTCTAGGCGGAAAAAAGGGGTTCAAGACAGTTCCCATTAAGAAGTGGACCAACCCTGTATATTAGTGGTTTCACTCTCGACCTCCACTTCCACTTTGTCTCACCCATCGCATAACATGTCCTCATCCCGGGCAAGAATATCGTGGGATCCCTTGATCGCAAGGGTTTAATGCAGCCAGAGAAGTGACCGAATCTCGAGTCGAAATGAGAACCGCAAGTAAACTTACTTTGGATGATGTTAAGATAATACTGGAAGGCGCTCAAAAGAAGGCTACAGAAATGAGCGTGGAGATGGATATAGCGGTTGTCGATGAAGGTGGTCATCTACTCGGCTTCTACCGTATGGATAAAGCCAAGATCACTAGCATTGACATAGCGATAAACAAAGCCTTCACAGCCGCTTGCTCAAGAAGGCCGACACACGAGTATCAGGCTGTTGCGCAGCCAGGAGCTCCGGCCTACGGGGTCAACATGAGTAATCAAGGCAGGTTCATGATCGTGGGTGGAGGACTACCCATAACAGCGGGTGACGAAGTGGTTGGCGGAATAGGCACAAGCTCAGGAAAAGTGGAGCAGGATATGGCAGTAGCCCAAGCAGGTATAGACGCCTTTCACTCATATGTGCAGAAGTAGGCTAACAATCAAATACGGTGAAGCTACCAAATCTTTTCCTGTCAAGAGTCGGCTTCTACCCTACTGTGCTACTTGTTGGACTTGAACCCTTTCTGCTCCGCATCTTTTATCGCTCCGTAAATATCTTTGATCATCTGCGGATCTGGATACAGAGTTAGAGCATCGGAAGGAGACTTTTCTTCTTGCTGATCCTGGTAGTGATCGCTAAGGGTTTTCCACAGTGGTTCAGCAGGCAGTTGAAGGATGAGCCGATAGAGCTTCTTGGCGTCGTCTAACTCGATGCTGTAGCTTATTGATGTAGGACTATTGCCATTCATGGTGAATAGCATGGTATCTGGATGCCTATAACCATGGGGGCAATGCTTTGAATTGTGTTTGTTTACTCGGGTACTGACTCTGCAATTAGCTTCCCGTTTTCGACTTTTACGAAGAGATATCGGTTGTCTCTGAAAATTACGGTGAGCTGGTTATTCTCTTCTGTGACAGAGAGCACATCTTGTCCGATTATACCGTCAAACTTGGCCATGCTTGACTTGCCTCAGGATCACCACACTGTTAGAACGCATGATATATTCGTAGCGGCGTGGACAGTACTAGACCTTATCACTCTGGGTGTTGATACGAGGTTAGTAGCGCATCTGTTCCTGTGACAACAGGTATTATGTGAGTGGGTAGAGCTGGTGTCCAAGCTTGCGTTCAACATATTTCCCATGACCAGGCTTCCCCACAACTTCACCGTCCCGCATAACGACTTCGCCGCGAACCAATGTCAACGTGGGCCAGCCTGTTAACTCACGCTCCCTGAAGAAGGCAAGATAGGGAGAGTGAATCGTTTCAGGAGTCACCTTCCTCGTAAGCTTAGGATCCACCACGATCACGTCAGCGTCAGAACCAACACAGAGAGCTCCCTTCTTCGGGTAGAGACCAGCAGCGTAAGCAGGGTTCTTACAGCAGACCTGAACCACATGCTCCATGGACAGCCTGGCGTTTCGAACGCCATAATGCAGCATCGATGGTAAAAGAGTCTGCATTCCGCTCGAACTGGCTCCCCTAAAGACACCTATGCTGCTAGGAGGTATCATATCCCAGCCCATATGCGAGTCTTGGAGGTTTGGACAATGATCGGTACCCATGCAGAATATGTGGCCGTCTTTCAATGCTCCGATCAAGCCTTCAGCAACATGCCTCTCCCTTACTGGAGGACTACTCTTTCCCCATACGCCCGGCGGGTTGTCGCTGGTACTTATCCAAATATATTGAGGACATGTTTCGGCAATTATGTTGATTCCCTCAGCCTTCGCCCGAAGGACTTCACCCAGCCCTTCAAGGGTGTTAAGATGAACTACGTAAAGAGGAGCGTTCGTCACCTTAGATAGGTAGGAATAGGCCCTGATATGGAAAGCCTCGCAGACTCCAGGGGATCTCTCAGACCAAGCTTGAAGATCCCTCCGCCCTTCTCTGAAGACGCGTCCATAGAATATTCTACCTATGGCCAAGTTCTCAGCGTGAATATGAGCTATGCAAGGCGGTCCCATCTTTCCTATGTTTTCGAAGCCTAGGAACACCGTGCCGTCGTCGAAACCTTCAGGGAAGCCTAGGCGTGAACACCAATCGCCTAATCCTGCCCGTCGCGTAGTCTTATCGCCACCCATGTAACCCAAGTAGAATTTGAATGAGGTAACTCCAAACTCCTTCGCGTAGTAAGGTATCTCTTGAGCCTGCTCATCTGTAACTATAGCGAAGTTGAAGTACATGTCGACCGCTGAGCTTTTGTCCACCGCCTCCTTTGCCTTCGGGAAGGCCTCCTTGTAGGACGGTATTCCACTGGGAACATCGACATACTTGCCCATACGCGTACTCTTGATGATGGCCCCCATCGTTGTGACGCCACCCGTAGTGGCGGCCTGACTTTCACTCCTGATGTCAGCCTCGAAGTCACGTTTGCCTGGATGAGTATGAGGATCTACGACTCCAGGCAGGATGAGCTGACCCTTTGCATCTATAGTCCTGTCAGCAGCGGGAAGATTGGCGTTTCCACCTACGGCCACTATTCGTTCTCGATCTATTGCGACGCCTCCCAGGAAGACGCCTTCAGGCGTCACCACATAGCCGTCTCTAATAACTAGGTCTACGGGCACGACTTATTTACTTACAAGAAATATCTTAACTTTTCGCAATTCAGGTTTTGGCAATATGTGTTATTTGCAGATTATCTTCAGCGGTGGTGAAGTGGCTCCAACCATGCCTTTCGGTACGTAGTAATGCTGACCCCATTTGACTCTCACCTTCGCAACAATCGAATGTTCCCCCTTACCTAAGTCGGTCCCAAGCAAGTCAAAGGTTCTCACAAAGTCCAGAAGCATACTTTGTGCCTCAGCATCGCTTTTAGGCAGAGTGGGCACCTCGTTTTCATCTATCACCATCACCCATGTTTTGTTGAAACGCTCAGGATTTCTAGTCCAGAAGAGTCTGGCTTTTCTAACAAGCCTTATGGGTTTGCCGACTTTCTTGGAGAAAACGCGTCCGACTTTTCTTGCGAAGCTGACAGTGCAGGTCAGTCTTAGGCTAACGTCGTGAGCCTTATAGGCTTCCTCCCAAACTGGTTGAGTGAAGTTATCTCTGAAGCCCCCGACAACCTGAAAGCTTAATGACAACTTAATCGGTTCATCCACAAGAAATGATTCTCTATTCGCCTTAAGGCTGATGCTTCCTATCCGGGTGGATGCAGCTTGTTTTGATGCTAGTGACTCATGGCTCAAAATGTTCGGATGCTCCTAATTGGGTGGTTTCCAGATCGATAATAGGTTGATTGCCAACAGTTCGAACTGAAGATGAGTAAAGAGAAAATAGGGTTGGAAGAGTGGATGTGGTCCCTCCACTCTCCTATCGGGGCTTCTTAAACGCCTGTTATAGGCTCAATGTGGACTGCTGAAGTGGCGCAGCCCATAACGTCATGTTGCTGGGCACCTAGCCTTCGCATAGTGCCTTTGTACAGCTTGGCCTCCAGCTTTTCACCGTGCTCCTTCTCCCACTGCTCCACAGTGATCCCGTATTTCTTTTGAATCCTGTCTCGGTACCATTCTGGGATTACGTTGAAGGAGCAGAAGGGTATGATCCTCATGTCGGGGTTGAGGTAGTGGATGTCGCATCTCTGCAGCCTCTCCTCGTCTTGATTGTACTTGTCTTGGAAGTGCATCATGCCTAGGAACATGCTCTTCAAGTGGAACTGTCCTACTGAGGAGTAGTCGTGTTTGAGCGTGGCGTTGACTAGGAGTTTTCCTAGGTTCATGCCCTTAGGTTGCTTGGTCTTGTCGATGAATGAGCCTATTTTAGCCATGAATTTAGCAGCCGTGATATACCTGTTGCCGCCAGAGTTGATTTCATCCGCCTTTTCATCTAAGTATTCGAGGAGGCCCTTTAGGTCGACGAAAGAGGTCATGGGTATCAGCTTGTTGCTCTCCTCGTCTAGGAACACGTAGGTTCCTGCTCCACAAGCAAAGTGGATGGATAATTCGTACTGAGGCTTCCTGGCGAAGGCTTCAACAAAGTGGGTAACAGGAGAGCAGCTGGGCACTGGGAACCAAGCGTCGCGTGTGACCTCGCCTTCGGTCTGCTCCTCGATCCTGTGGATGCAGTCGGGGATAGTGATCCTGTATTTCTCTCTCTCCTGCTTCTTCATTCTGCCTGTCAGGGAGACAGGCTGGTAGCTGATGGCTCTAACAATATCAATATTCTTCTGGGCGAAGCGCAGGATTCCGCCAAGCTCATGATCATTGACAGATTTGATGACTGTTGGTACCAAAACTGCTCCGACATGAGCTTTTCTGCAGCTATCAAGGGTGTAGGGAGCCTCCCAATGGTTCTTCGGATTTGTTCTCGGGGAAACACCGTCGAAGCTGAGGTATAGGTTGCTTAAACCGGCCTCCTTCAGCTTGATGGCGAGATCGGGGTTTAGAGCGAGGTTGATGCCGTTGGTGTTCAGCTGGATGTGGTCTACGCCCTCTTCGCGAATTATCCTGATAATGTCTGCTAAATCGTCTCGGAGGGTAGGTTCTCCACCAGTGATCTGGAGGGAGTTGCCGCCTACGGGGCGTTCAGCTTTGAGGGCTCTGACCATTCCTCTGATGTGGTCTTGTGTGGGCTCATACACATAGGCGCCTTCAAGACCTTTCTTAACATAGAAGAAGCAGTACCAGCAGGTTAAGTCGCATCTGTTGGTGACTATAATATTTGCTAAGCCGGTGTGGCTGAGATGGTTGGAGCATAGACCGCAGTTCATGGGGCATGCGCATTGATCGATGGGCACGTTGGGCGCGTGAGCGCCCTTGCCGTCGGTCCAATAAGTGCTGAACTTTTGGTACATCTCGTAGGAGCCGAAGTAAAGTTCCTCTACTTCGCCATGCTGTGGGCAGACTTTATGCATCCATACCTTGCCGTCATGTTCAATTACGTTGGCGGGGAGGATGCGGTTGCAGTCTGGGCATATGCTTTGAGTGCGTCTGATTAGTCTGCCTTGGAGCGCGGGCTCAGTTTTGTGCTCAATCTGTATGAGGGCCATTTCTACACACCACTAAGGGTTGTAAGTTAGCCCATGCAAACGACTTATAAGCGTTCTCATACGAATCCGAAGGTGAAAAGTGGATACGCTTTGAGCGTGAGCGAGAGGGCAAAGCGCGCATTGGGCGGGATTGGCCTTACGGGGTACGAGATCAAGGCATATACATCGCTGATAGAGTTCGGCAGCATGACTGCGGCGGAGGTAAGTAAGCGTTCAGGAGTCCCCTACTCTAAGATTTACGATGTGCTCGGTACTCTTGAGAGTAAAGGGTGGATAGAGGCGGATCGCTCAAGACCAAGCAAGTTTTACCCTAAGTCGCCGGCCACGGCTCTTGAAACTACGAAGATGAGGCTTGAGAGTGAAAGGGCGAAGAATGAGGAGGTGGCTTTGAAGGATTTGACGCCGCTCTACGAGAAGAGGGGCGTCAAAGAGCTGCCTGAAATATGGATAATTAGAGGGGAATTCAACATCCTTGCCAAAGTTAAGGAGACTCTTGACACCTGCGAGAAAGAGTTGATGATCGCTTTGCCACCGATACTCGACGGCTTCGGTTCAACACTCATACCCATAGTCGCTGCTCTTAAGGAGAGGGGTCTTCACGTCAAGATAATGGTGTCGTCTGGTACTAGTCCCGATTTTCTTCGTTCGCTTTCAAGGCAGGCTGAGGTTCGGTTGAGGGATCAGATGTTTGGTGGCGGTGTTATAGCTGATGATAAGCAGGTGGTTCTTCTTCTGGGTGGTGAGGGTGTCTCTGACCCTCATCTCGCTATATGGGCGGATCACCTTGGGTTGGCTAGATTAGCTAGAGGCTACTTTGGATACTTGTGGGATGAGTCGCTGCCCTTGAAGGAGGCGTCGGTATCCACCTCAAGGTAAATAGGAGCCTATTTTCCGATCGTCGTTGTGCGCAGTATAGCAGAGGATGCTAAGGTAATCAGCAAAGAATTCAATATCTCTGAGACGGCTGCATTGGCTTATCTTACCCTAGTCGTTGAAGGAGAAATGAACCTTAACCAGATCTCGAAGAGGCTGCACATCAGTGTGGGGGAAGCTGAGAGCTGTATAGAAGTCATGCTTGGGAAGGGCATGGTTATTCGAAGCCCCTCGGGTGAAGGGGTGTTCCAGCCTTTGCATCCAAGGATGGCTGTAACGAATCTTTACAAGTCTTTGGAGGAGGAGGTCAGAGTCATGTTGAAGCAGAAGCGTTTGGTTGCCGATAGCTTGTCGCGACGCCTGTCGGAGCCTTTTGAGAATAGGTCTGATAACAAGTCGTAGGCATGTTTTAATGGAGAGTTGGAAGCGTCTGTTAGATGGAGGAGTCCTGAGCTTGGTTGAAAGCTGCAGCCATGATGCCGTTTACTATGGTGCGGTCAACGTCTTTCTGCGTGATGAGCCTAACCCCTTCGGCTCAGTGGATGTCTGGATATGCAGGAAGTGCAGAGACCTGTTTTGCGAAGATAAGCGGTGGGGTCTTACAGACCTCTCCCCTGAGGTAGGGTTCCCTAAGCGTGACGAGGGATCTAAGTGGGGCGTCCTCATTTGTCTGATTAATAACGAGGTGAAATGGGAGCTGGTGGAGGCTAAGCCAGGTAAACGGTTTGAACATTCATGTGTAGATGGCAAGGCTTGTCCCTTGCTGGTTAATGGGGACTATTCTGTGTCTACGACAGAAGCGCCTTCGCCTAACAAACATAGCTTGTTTGTTGTTGATGGGTATGTTAATCGCAGCATTGTGGTGAAGTAGTATGACGTCTAATCTTGACTTGCAGGTTCATGTGGATAAAGTGGAGGGAGGAGAGGTTGCGAACCGTCTCTTTGGGTATGTGAACATGGGGGAAGAAAAGCTACGCTTCACGGCAATAGCCTTCGGCAGATGGGGAGGACAGAACATTAGTCTTCAGCTTCCCCGCAAGACAATAGGTAGGCTGAATCATCTGGACATAGATGTGGAGGACTTCACTATGGAGCTGCAGAGGAAACTGATTGAAGGAGATGTGATGATTGAGTCTAAGCCGGCGAAGAAGGATTGGACTGAGTGAACCCTATTTGCTGAGAATCATGATCCCGCCTCTGCTCACTCCGCGTGAGCCGAAACGTTCAAAGAAGAAGCGGATAGCGATCGTAATCATTCTCTTGAGCTTAACAGTAGCAGTAATAGCTTTTCTTCTGCGCGAGGTCGCGCTCCCCTAGGAATGACGGGGATGGCGAGCTCTGAACTCAAGATCGCGCTCATCCTTTAATCGCTAGGGCTAGACTCATCATCGCTCGCCGATCAATGGGTTAGTGGAAACAAAGCAATAAGAGTTCACTACGCTTTCTTCAATCCGTGCTGATCGTGTATCTGAAGCCACCATCCAGCCACACGAAGATTAGAAACAACATCAAACAAGTCATAAGGCTTAATGTCCAGCACAGGACTTCCATCCAAAGCATCCAACCCTCTTACACGAAGCACATTCCCCTTACGTTCCAAGACTTCAACTATGCTCTGAAGGATCCTGTTCGGGCGGTGAGGACTACGACTGGCGAAAACACCTACTGGATCGAAGTCCATTCTGCCAGCAGGATGCACCATCAGACTTGTCTTCCTTCTCACACGGGCCTTATGGGCCCAGTACAGGACGTAAACATGGGAAAACTCTTCCAGACCCTAAGCCTTCAGCGAACCCAAGGTCAACCACAAGCTCAGAGACAATTTCCTCTCGATCTCTAACAGGCCCATCCTTCAACGGAGACTTGATCACGCCAATAGGTCTTAACGATACTTTCTTCATGGTCAACACGTGTACAAACACCATATCTTGTTTTATATAACACGTTGAGCATCCTAACACGACTGCAACCGATCCCGTTATCCACATGGTGCAGCGACATGGAGAAGAGTGTAGGCAAGACCAAAATACGCATCATCCAAGGAGACATAACCGATCAGAAAACCGACGCCATAGTCAACGCAGCCAACTCAAGCCTCATGGGTGGAGGAGGAGTCGATGGAGCGATACATCGGAGAGGAGGACCCAGAATACTCGAAGAATGCAGGAAGATACGGGCAGCAGAATGGCCCAGTGGTCTTCCAACTGGCAAGGCAGTCATAACTACTGGCGGCAACCTGAAGACTAGACATGTCATCCATACTGTTGGGCCGGTATGGAAAGGAGGGAACCGTGGCGAGCCTGATCTTCTTGCTGAAGCATACCGCAATTCCTTGAAGCTAGCGGCCTCTAAAGGATTGAAAAGCATAGCTTTTCCCTCCATGAGCACTGGCGCCTATGGTTATCCTGTTGAAGAAGCATGCAGAATAGCGTTGAAGAGTGTAAGAGAATTCTTGGAGAAGGAGAATGGGTTGCAGGAAGTGGTCTTTGTTCTCTTTTCACAGCCTGATCTCCGAATCTATGAGGATGCGGCTAGGAAACTTCTGTAAGTCATGCGAGCCTTTTCAGCATGGGGCTAAGTGTGCGTACTGCCTCTGAGGCACGATTCTAAAGATTCGTTTATCTAGGGCTTTCAAAGGTTAACCCACCTTGATCCATGAGCACATTACTTATAGGCGGATCCGGAAATGTTGGCGCCCACATCGCCTTGGAAATGCTGAAGGGCGGTGAAACACCAGTTATATTCGATCTAGCTCCTCCCCCGAAGACGATTCTAGGAGAAGCAGTGGAAAAGATCAAGCATGTAAAAGGCGACATGCTCAATGTGGCTGAGATAGCTCATGCCATCAAAGACAACAGTGTGAAAAAAGTGATCCAGACGGCCTCTCTCCTTACACGGGAAGCTGGTAATAGACCTGTAGCTGCAGCTCAAGTGAACTTCCTCGGCACGGTGAACGTGCTGGAAGCATGCAGAATTGCAGATATCGAGAAGCTGGTATACACGAGCACATCCAGCGTCTACGGTCCAACATCTGATGACAGTTTGATCAAAGAAGACCATCCTAGAAGGCCGAACAGCTTCTACGGAATCACTAAGCTTGCAGGCGAAGGCTACTGCGAAGTGTATTCAAGCAAATACGGCTTGGTGATCAACGGGATCAGGCTTAGGCTGGTTTACGGGCCAGGACAGAGAACAGGGATCAGCGGTATAACCGACGAAGCCCTTGGCAAACCTCTAAGAGGACAGGCAGCTGCCCTACCATATGACCCTGACTCAAAGATGTACATTACCTACGTCAAGGACGCCGCTAGAGCGCATGTTCAGGCCAGCAAGGTTGGAAAGACCAGCCAACTCTTCTACAACATAAACTCCGGCGAAGCTAGCATCGGCGAGGTCGTCGCAGCTGTGAAAGCGCTGCTCCCCGGAGCCGAGATAAAGGTTGGGAAAGAAGTAACCACAACAGCCAAGAATCTTCCTCAGATGATGGAGGGAGGGGTCTTCGACACCTCCGCAGCAAGAGAAGACTTCAACTATGAGCCCCACTACCCCATTCGAGAAGGGTTAAGAGAACTACTAGAGTACGAGAAGCGCATGATGAAGTAGGGGCCCACTTAATGCTTTACCAACTAGAAGCATGAAAGCATAATCGCAACGACAATCAAGCTGCATACGCTCATCAGAGTTGTGAACAGCCATGAATCAAGACGCATCTCAATACTCCATCGGCATCGACGTAGGAGGCACATTCACAGATGGAATAGCAATGAGTCAAGACGGGAACATGGTATATGGCAAGACTCCTACTACTGATGACATCTATTC
>JACQRY010000205.1 GCA_016206275.1 Nitrososphaerota archaeon | reverse complement strand
GTCTACGACAGGTCAAAACCAACCATGATACCGGCGAGGTTCATTGATGTCAGAAAGGCGCAGTCACTCTTGGGCTTCCGGGCGAAGACGACGCTCAAAGAAGGGCTGAAGAAGACCATCGAGTGGTACAGAGAGACTCACGGCAGATGGAAGAAGGCTCGCCCCTAGTTCAGTTGTCCCGGAATGTTAGATTCTTAGTGGGCCGGGGCGGATTCGAATCACCGACCTTCGTGTGCGAGAGCCTATTCAGGGAATATCTCAAGGCGAACAAGAAGTACAGAGAAGCCAACGAGATGATCAAGAGAAACATCTTTTTTTGAGTTCAGGCAAAGCTGGAGATGAGAACACTGGACTAAACCCGTCGCCTTCTATCGCGCAGTGACTTTCGGTGCTTGCTTCTCTAGTTCCTTTTCTGCGATCTGTAGTGATATCTTGGAGACCATTTCATTCAGCATCTTCACCATCGGGTTGTTCGCATTGACCCGGTACAGCTTCGCCTTCCCTATTCTTCGGGACACAGTTACGATCCCGTATTCCTCAAGGTCCTTGAAGTATTTGTAGAAGGTCTGCTTGCTCATCCCCAGCGCCTCTATCACTTCTTTCTTGGTGAAGTCGTACAGAGGGTTGTCCATAAAGAAGTCTGTTATCCTGAGCTTCGGAGAACCTCCCAGTGTTTTCAACAGGATGGACTGGTACTCTTTCTTTGCGTAAAGCTCCACTGGCATAGTTACCTAACAGGAATTTGTAAATAACAAGTATTTATATTTTGACTTCCAAAGGTATCATAAGTGTACCTATGTCTGCAGAGCTGACAGAAGACCAGATCAGGGCCGACGTGATGTACAGACTGCTCAGGAAGAACTGCTGGGGCGCGAAGTATCTCCCTGTGGACACGCTCGTCAACTGGATTGGGAAGCAGGTCAAAAGAGACGGAAAGAGAGTGACCAGAATTATCGACGACCTGCACAAAGAGGCGTATCTGTTGATGCACAAGAGAGGCGAAACTGTATCCCTCAACCCCGCACGGTCAAAGGAGATAACACAGTTCGTAGAGCGGAATATACGATGAGTTAGAAGAGTTAGCCAATGAATGGTTTAGGAAACGAAGAAACCCACGTCCCTTTATTTAGGAGTGGGATGAATCCGTGTCCCAACGAACGAGAGTGCCCCTTTTATCCTGCATGAGCGTATGTGGAGGAACAGAAGTGCCGATCACATACAGGTACAGGGTCAATCCCACAAGAAGGTCCACTTTGACGCCCCCCGCCTCGAGAAGGAACTTCACAACATGGTGAGGTAGAGATACACCGGCATCATGACTGGAACGGGTCAAGGCAGAAGGTCGTACCCATCCGGGAGATCAAGTCCTACATCGCGGAGGGCTTCGAATACGTCTCTTCGTTGCCTGACGGGGAAGGGATGATGAAACTCCCGTTCTGAAATCTGCGCAGCTCAATCTGCCGCATCACAACAACATTCTGATGGCTTCGCTGATGCTCCACACCTGAATGATTTCCGACTCCCGTATCCCGTCAAAGTCCCTGTCATTCGTTATCAGGACCGCGTCCTCTTGAAGGGAAGTCGCCGCATGCATTACATCGGCACTCTCACCTCTAGGCAAGTGGGGCTTGCAGCGCATCAGTGCATTGTCCTTAATTTCTACAACCTTCACCTTTTCGGCGAGTTGTCGGAGAATGAGTCTGCTGGTCTCCGAGTTGAGTTCCTCGGCCAAGCGTCGGTATTCGCCCACGAGCCCCGAATTGCCAACCAATTCCAGTTGCTCATTGACTATGAGCTTGATCAGCAGGCTCAGCGCCTTCGTATTTTCACGCGATTTTCGGACAGGCTTTGCAAATGGCTTTATCGCTGCTACGAAGACGTTGGTGTCAACCACGAAGCGCTTTGTGCGCCCTTCTCGCCCGCTCATTCGATTCCTCTTCGACTCTTCCTACCATCGCTTCCACATCTACGCCTTTAAGCTCCTGCCTCAGCCGTCTCGCCAGCTCTTCGATGTCCAGCTTCTTCAG
>JACQRY010000210.1 GCA_016206275.1 Nitrososphaerota archaeon | reverse complement strand
CACCTAGATCCCCCATATTCAACCCCCACCGGAGCTTTTCACCGGCCAGACTACAACCAATCACAGCCAGCGCACTTCCTAGTAACCAAACCATGCTCAGAAACACGCGATTCATCAGCAAATCCATCAAACCCAGTCTGTTGAGTCAGATTAGGACACACCAACCCTTAATAGCCGTACAGACCGGAAAACGCTGATCCAGCGATGCCCAGAGGCCCCCCGAGAAAGAGGCGAGTCTCCCACGATGAATAATCCCCATCAAACCATCGCCGGACTCCTACTAATCATCGCAGCCACCCAATTCATCATCGCAATCAACCTAGCACAAACATTCTACCCCGGATACAACTCCTCAACCAACATAATCAGCGACCTAGGAGCCACATGCAGAGCAATATGCATCATAGTGGAACCCTCAGCCACCATCTTCAACACCTCAATCATAACCCTAGGAACCCTCATCATAACCGCAGCAATCCTCCAACGAAAAACAACCACCCCAATATTCACCATCCTACTCACCGTCGCAGGAATCGGCGCACTAGGCGCCGGAGCATTCCCCCAAACCAGCGGACAACCCCACCTCATCATGTCATCATTCGCCCTCCCCTTCGGAGCAATGTCAGCAATAGCATCCTACTCCATCACAAAGCATCCACTGAGCTACCTTTACGCAGCCCTCGGAGGAGCCGCACTAACCGTCCTCTTCCTCCTCGTATCTAATGTCCACCTCGGCCTAGGAGTAGGCATGATGGAAAGAATGGTAGCCTACCTAATCCTGATCTGGGTCATCCTCATAGGAATCCACCTCACCAGATCCGCCCCAAACGGCCCCACAGCCCAGCATAACCCTTCGAAAACCTCGTTGTCCAAGACATAACCCCAAGCCAATCAACAACAAACACACCCCAAAACTCTGAGCCCAAACATTCTGAACACAAACGACAGAGCTCGTCTTCCTAACGCTTATATATTCCACTCATAGCCTTTCAAACGAATAGACTTGAAGCTGGGTCTCATAGGACTAGGTCAAGCCGGAGGCAGACTCCTCGACCTTTTCATCCACTACAACTACGCCCTCGGACACAAAGACGTACTACCCCTCGCACTAGCGATAAACACGGCCGAAGCCGACTTAAGAGGACTCAAGCTGATACCTAAGAAAGACCGCCTACTCATCGGCCAAACCGTAGTTAAAGGCCACGGCGTCGGCGGCGACCCATTACTTGGAAGCAGAATAGCGGAGCAAGAACTCCGAAACTTCAGGAGATATCTGAGCGAAAGAGGGACCCACAAAGTAGACGCTTTTCTCCTTATAGCAGGTGTAGGTGGCGGCACAGGCTCAGGAACTATACCCGTATTCGCCAAGGCACTAAAGGAAGTGTACAGCGAACCAGTATACGTTCTGGCGGTTCTACCCTCCTCCGACGAAGGAAAGTTGAACGCCGCTAACGCTGATAGGTGCATCAACGAGTTATCCGCAGTCACAGACGGGATATTCTACTTCGACAATGAACTGTGGAGAGGTGAAGCTAAAAGCCTGAGACAAAGCTTCGAAGAGATGAACGAGAATATTGTGAAACCCCTCATACCACTCTTCGCAGCCGGAGAAGCCACGTCATCCGGCAGAATCGGAGTCAAGGTCATCGACTCTTCCGACATCATACATTCACTGCAGGGACCCACCATCTACGGGTACGCAGAGTGGGCTCGAAGCATGAAAGAAACACTAAAAGGCTTCACCAAGAAGGCCCTCCTTGTCCACAAGACGAGCTTCGACCAACTTGAGCCAGCGACCAGGTGCCTCGCCCTAGTGCAGAGCGCCGCAAGCGGAAAACTCTCAGCTGAAGCGGACCCTAGAGAAGCCCGATTCGCCTTAAACCTTGTCGAAGGCCACCCCGAAGACCTGAGCAGGGAAGGAATGGACGCCTCCAGACGGTGGCTCGAAGAGTTCACCAAAGGCGGAGACGTGAGAGCAGGTGACTACCCAATTCCGAGGACAAGACAGATGATGTCACTAATAGTCTTCTCTGGCCTAACTCACCTAAGAGGAATTGAACGGATCAGGGAGATGGCCAAAGAGTATGTCGAAATGAAGCAGAAGAAAAACCCGAGTTACACAGATGTCTAAACCAAGAACGCGTCTAATCAATATACACCACCAGTGAGAAAGCCCCCCTCAGAGAGCCCATTGTAATGCAGCCAGACCCCTCAAAACATATCCTCGGAACATCGCCCTTCGTCGTCAGACATCTCCATAAGGTAGCCGATGTCGTAGGCCGAGAAGCAGGCGCCCCACAAGAATCAGGGCTCCAGATCAGATGCTACACAAGAACCGAATACGGCCCAGCACTGCTGACCAGCGATGAACTTCAAAAACTCTCCGCAGAGAAGAAGAAATTCTATCAGGTCACATTCATAGCTCAGTCCTACTACTGCGAGCTCTGCAAGAAAAGAGTCGCCTACACCCGCACCGACGAAGAAGGCAGGCCAAACCTATACCCCCTAAGCGAAGGCATAACAGTATCCCCGTTTCTAGCGAACGATGACGATATAAAACTCAATGAGGAGCTCAACGAAGTCTACGGGCTCCTAGCAAGCCTCCTCAGATTAGAGGACTCAGTCGACGAACGACTACTCCTGGGAGCTGTAAGAGGAATATACGTACATGGACTACAGGATTCCAAAGATAACCTTGTGATACTCTTCGACAGGCGAAGACACGCCATCATGGGACAGGGCACGTCACTACGACGATACATGATGCGCCGAATAGAAGACGACAGATAAAACAATAATTCTACAGATTAATCTCACACAAACACGACAGAGCTGAAGCGCGACCCGAATCGACAAGTTACAGGAAACCTGAACCTAGGAAGAGCTGGCCTCTTGGGCAAGCATCTCTTCTTCAACCGCCCGCAGATCCTTAATAGAGTCAACCACGCGCCAGAACCCGTAGTATGGGTGAGCTGAAAGCTCGCCATAGGTCACCAGCTTCGGAAAAGTCTCCCTCTCAATATCCCCCGCGTCAGGCAACCTCCCAACGATCCGCTTCGCATCTAGAACATAAATGCCGCCGTTAATCCAAACATCAGGAAACTCAGGCTTCTCATCAAACTTCCTAATCATCTTCAGCTTATCTATGTGAACCACACCATAAGGAGAACGATAAGGCACCAGCATCATGGTGGCCATAGCCTGGGTCGTCCGATACGTATCAAGCATCCGCTCCAACGGCAGGTCAGTCAACATATCACCATTCATCACCAGCACATCACCCTGCAAATCATATTTCTTGATAATGCTCTTGATGGCTCCGCCAGTCCCCAGAGGAGACTCTTCAACCGCATACTCAACAGGAACCCCCTCATAGCTGGAGCCAAAGTGCTCCCTCAGCTTCTCCCAGCGGTGTCCACAAGCAAACACAATCTGCTCCAAAGCGTGATTCCTTCTAAGCCAATTCAGCTGCAGCTCAGCAATAGGCTTCCCGTTGACAGGAACCATGGGCTTGGGCTTATCATCAGTCAGGGGCCGAAGCCTAAGACCCTGACCACCGGCCAAGATTATGGCCTTCATATATCAGCAGTTGACCGATTACTTCTTTTTAAATATGCTACTGCCAAACAACGAAAGGATTTGAGAGGAAGGGTTAATTCACACATCCCAGTTAGAAAGCCTGTGATCCGACTCGAAGACATAACTAAAAGAGATTACCGAACCATTTCACATCAGATCCAACAGTTCATCTTGAATAAGAAGACCGAGGCAGGGGCAGAAGGAATCGTAATAGGGTTGAGCGGAGGAGTAGACTCCTCAGCATCAACATACCTTGCATGCCGAGCCCTAGGAAAAGAAGGGGTTCTGGGATTAATAATGCCGGATGCAAGAGTCACACCTAAACAGGACATCGATGACGCCAAAACTATTGCAAAGACCCTTAGAGTTGACTCGAAGCTAATCGACATAGCGACAATACACCAAAGCTACATGAGGCACCTGCCTCAAGATAAGATATCTGAAGGAAACCTCAGAGCAAGAATCCGAATGACCATCCTCTATCATCACGCTAAAACATTTAACCGATTAGTCCTAGGGACAGGAGACAGAAGCGAAGCACTGATAGGATACTTCACGAAATACGGAGACGGAGGAGTCGACCTCCAACCTCTAGCCGGATTGTACAAGACGCAGGTCAAAGAACTGGCACGGTTCCTCGCCGTTCCAAGTCAAATCATCTCCAAGAAGAGCAGCCCCAGACTCTGGAGAGGTCATGAAGCGGAAACCGAGATCGGGGCGAGCTACGAGGATATAGATCGCATACTATACACGGTCTTCGACCTCAATTTCAACGAGAAAAAAGCATCTGAAGAAACAGGTCTGAACATGAAACTGATCAGAAGAATCCTCGCCATGCACAAACAGAGTACCCATAAGAGAAACCCCCCACCAGTCATGCAGCCCCCAAAATAGGTTCGAATGAACACCAAATTGACAGAGAAAAACACCAGCAAGAAAAAGCTGGCGACACCACTAAGAATAACGGTATGCGGCCTAGGATTTGTAGGCTCAACCATAGCCGCAGTCTGGCTCCGGAGAGGAGCCACAGTAATGGGTCTTGACAAAGACCCCTCTGTAGTAAGTCTCGCCAACAAAGGAAAAACCCATACAGGTGAACCAAGGGTCGCAGAAGCATATCTGGAAGGAATAAAGAGCGGAAGGTTCCACGCAACCACCAATCCGGAAGAAGCATACAGACGAAGCAACATCAAGATATTTACAGTCCCAGTCGGTCTACGTAACAGTAAGGCAGATCTCTCCACATTATTATCGGCAATCGACAATACCTCAAGAAACCTGAAGAAAGGCGACACCGTCATCGTCAAACCCACCATCCCCATCGGGACAAGCAGAAGACTCCTGATACCAAGACTAGAGAAAAAATCAGGACTCAAAACCGAAAAAGACTTCCTCTACATCTACAGCCCCGAGAGAACATCATCAGGCCAAGCAGTAGCAGACATAGAGGAACACTACCCAGCAATCGTTTCAGGAGCCGGACCCAAGAGCTTGGAAGCAGGGGCTAAGCTTTACAGCATGATCGCCAGCAAAGGCGTCCTTAAGTTGACAACAATGGAAGCAGCCGAAGCTGAAAAAATCTTCGAAGGAATCTACCGGGACGTGAACATCGCTCTAGCCAACGAATTCGCCAAGATCTCCATGGCAACCGGAGTCGACTTCTGGGAGGCAAGACAAGCAGCCAACTCCCAACCATATTCGCATATCCATCAGCCAGGAATAGGGGTAGGAGGCGCCTGCATACCCATCTACCCGCACTTCCTGATCAGCGTCGCTGAAGAAGTCGGAGAAAAGGTAGCTATGACAAGATTGGCCCGTGAGATTAACGACGCCATGCCTTCCTACTGGCTCAGGATCGCTATCGGCGAGTCTAAAGACAAGGGAACGGATCTTGTGGGAAAGAAAGCAGCGGTCCTAGGACTTGCTTTCAGAGCGAATATCCCAGACAAGAGACTATCCCCTACTTATGATATAGTCAGAGAATTGCAGCGGATAAACATGAAGATCTGGGTCCATGATCCCCTGATAAAGCAAGATAGAGACCTGCCCTCGAACGTAATTCTAACAGATGACATCGCCAAGACCATTAGAGACGCATCCCTAATCGTTGTTGCTACCAACCATGAAGCCTACAAGCAGATAACAGGAAAGCTTGTGTCGCGTCTCACAAGTTCGAATCTGGTCATACTCGATGGGAGAAGAATCCTTAACCCTGCAGATTTTGAGAACCTCAGACTGATCACCATAGGTACGGGAAACAAAAACAGTAGAAAAGAAGCTCCGCAACCTACTCTGCGGCGACAGTCACAGTAGGAAAGAAGATTCCGATAATGTTGCACGAGCACAATGATCGAAAAGCCTTTCAATCCAATCGAGTCATGCTGTTCTATGGAGTATTATCTCGCAATTTTTGTCTCCTTTCCGCATACAATTTTCTTCGAATGCCTTGAATCGGTTTGGAAAGACTTCGTCCGACACGCCTTGAACCATACCTACTAGAAAGTAGCATTCAGGTTTATTGCTCGATGGAGAAGCCGCACAAAAGACGCAGTTTCTAAAGACCAGCTTAGAATCCTTATCAGACGTGATGCTACCCGTCAGCTCGATTCTTCCCCATCCAGCCGCCGAGCCTAGCATCTGTAGATCTGTTACGAATTTGACCTCGGTTTCCCCGGCAATCTTATTTCTAGCTAAGGCTCGTCCGTAAGACCGACCCATCTGATGGAGAATCGCTGGCCCTCCAGTCGAATAAGCCTCGTAAAGCCCTTCCTGAATAATTCTAAAGGCATTTGCAGATAGGATAAACACCCTGCCCTTATCGAACCTGTTTCTCAAAACCCCGCGGTCAGGATCCAACTCAAAGAAATCCGTAACCCGAGCAGACCTTTCCACAACGTTTAGCTCAGACAAGATTGTTCATAAGTGAAAGACTCGAAGATTGCCTTAAAGATACTATTGGAACACTTGGGATATACACCTAAACTACAAGGAGAATGTACTAGTATTCTGTTCGGTAAGATCCCTCTATCATAAGATCCCTCTATCATTAATCAGAATCCAGAGTTATGCTGACTCTGTTGTGGTTTGCGCCGCTGTGAAACGGCCAGAGGGTATACGGAGTGGTGGTGAACGGCATTAGCATCAGACTTTTTCCTAATCATAGGCGGGCACAAGTTAGACAAACGGTGGCGCCTCTTGGATTCTTATAGACTACACAGTGTCAGCCAAATACTCTAGGCCTTGAAAGCGCTGTAAATACGTCCGTCTCTCCTGTCTTAAGGATACCATGTGTTTTGCGTACTCCCCGCCGAGCGTTCTCGAAGGATCGTATTTTGATAGACTGCTCCCCGAGACTTCTTCAGCAACATCAAGCTTCAGAATCTCGCTATGGGACCATTTTACACTGTCGGTAACAATCCCGAGAACGGCGGGTAGAGTCTGTGAAGGGGGGATCTTGACATCGCCGACGAAACCTGTGTTCAGTACGAATGCCTGGATTGAAGGGTTGGCCTTGAGTATCTTGTGGAGGAGGACCCCGTTCAGGCTCTTAGGCTCGATGATGAAGGGATCGAAGCCCGGCACCCTGAGGGACTCCCCGGCCTTCCCAGCCTCAGCAGCCGTCCTCACCGACTCGCCCAGCATAAAATACGCAACCGCTTGCTCAGGGCTGATAAGGCGGCTTGCTACTGGGTAATCGTTTCTGCGCGTCAGGAATAGCAATGCATCAACACGCGGCAAATCTACCCCACCATCAGCTATCTCCATGGCATCCCGTATGCCTATGGCCCTACCATTGGCGCAGAACTTGGTGTCATCGAAGTCCACCCGGCCATCCTTAACCGCCACATTCTCCAAGACCGATTGCGGATGGGTAACCGCCGCCTTCAGAGCCGGTATTTCGTTGACAGTATCGGTCTTCGGGTAAAGGTTCATCTCAGTTCCCGAGGCGTAGCCTTGCATGTCCAACACCACGATATCATCCTGCCTAACGGAAGTCTTTTCCGGAGGCTGTAGACCGTGGCTTGCCATCGAGATCGTGGACTTTCCAGTTCCACTGAGGCCGAAGATAAGCACGCCCTTCTCCCGCTGCTCCCCCTTAATCTGAACGTGGTAGAACTTGCTCCCCGCGTGAACACCCAGCATGTGACCTCTGTTTCTCGCCGCGTTCATCGCCAAGCGTAGCGCACTCATCTTCAGTTCCCCGTAGTAATCAGTCCCCAGGATGAGTGTGACGCCGTCCTCCGGGTCGACATAGATCCCTTTTCTTGGCCACTCGGGAATATCGATGGTCAGAAAATTTGGCTCAACATCTTCCTGTGAAGGGAAGTAATTGTGTGCGAACATCAACGCGAGGTGAGGGTGCTTGGCCGAGACGGCGGCCCGGACTTTCAACGAGAGCCTTTGGCTACTTCCCACCGATCGGTCGACGATATAGAAATCTCTACCGCGAATGTATTCCTGAAGAGCTTTGACCTCTTCTCTGACCCGCTTCCGTACATCTTCGCCTGCAGCGTTCACATTGTCTACAGTCACGTCGGGGCTCCGAGCAGTTATCCTAGAGTGAAACACAAGAAGTCCATCGTTGTTAGGCACGCTATGCTGCCTAGCCGCCTCCTGTAGCAATGAAACCCGAGGGTTATCGATCTCCCGACACTGGCCTAGGAGTTTCCAAGCTTCCTCGCCGAGGAGACCCATACCAAAACCTTCTGAAAATCTGGCTCCTTAAAAACATGGTTCGATCTCAGATCTAGCTCCGACGCACGAGCAAAAGTCTGCAAAGCAAACGTTGGCTTCACCTTCTACTTGGTGGACCCGTCACGACCGTAGCTAGTAGGCGTAACCGTCATCCTTGCCTTCGCGCTGAGGAACACCACTTCAAAACGTGATTATCGGAATCCCTGCCATCCTCTTCCAATCTGCCAAGGCTGCAAATCGATGTTCAGCCTTGGAAGATGATACCATTGACGGTGGTTCGCATGGGATAATGCTACCATGTATGTATCAACATGTGCGCCGTGGAACCTGATAGGT
>JACQRY010000211.1 GCA_016206275.1 Nitrososphaerota archaeon | reverse complement strand
CGTCTTAACAGCTATCAACCCCAAATCCTTAGGGTAAACAACCTGAGTATGCCTCTCCGCCTTCATCAGGAAATCCTCTATAGTTGGCTTCAACGCCCAGAACTTCGCACCCAAGGTAGACTCCAAAGTGCAGCCATAAGATTCGCCGACAAGTGAACCTAAATCCACGATTCCTGCATGTGTATGCAACTTTCCACTCTTAGAGACCTTGACAAGCCATCTTCGCCTCCTATCAAGATAAATCAAAACATGTTCGCCTTCGTCAAAACTATGCTTTCGTGAAGACACATCCAACAAATCTATCAACCTTCCCTTTTAAACGATGCATCGTCAGATCTCATATCTCTGCAGGCTGTTGGGGGAGCATCCTAAGAATCATGTCGCAAGAATGGCTCTAAGGTTTAACAAGAAAGATAATCCCCATATAGTATGTATTTAAGTAGGGGCATAGAGCACCCGCCCTCAAGGACAAGGACACACCGCATGTCCGAAGACGCAGGAATGCAGGAACAGCCACAACACGACCCGTCGCGAAGATTTCCAAGCGCGTACTTCAAAGCAAAACCAGTGAAAATTGGTGACGAGCTAGACGTAACTATCTCTGAGATCAGTCGACGGGGCGACGGCCTAACCAGGGTGGATGGCTACGTTATCTTCGTGCCCAATACAAAGCAAGGAGATAGCGTGAAGATCAAGATCACCCAGATTAGGCCCAACTACGCGATCGGGGAACTCAAAGCCTAGATCGCCGACGACACGGGTGGGGCCTAGCGCCACCACCCTTCTTTATACTGCCTCCCCTAGATATCATCTTGACAGAATAAGAAACACAGAAGAATTAATAATAAGCAACATCTCTTTGCCTCCTGCTTGCCATACAACGAGACGGCAGCATTATTGCTATCACCCTTTACGCTCGGAATAATCAGCGCTTTAGCCGTGATAGTCCCAGGAATAATTCTCCTGTTCCTAATTCGAGGTGTCAATCAAGCAGTACTAAAGAATCTTACAATCATGTTAGCTGCCTTCGGTATAACACATGGATTATACCACCTGCTCTTGCTTTTCAGACTGCCTAGCATAGCTGATCCAATAGACCTAGTCTCAGTAATACTCCTTGTCCTCTTCGGAATCTACTACACCGTCAAGGTAGGATAACCCTTGGTCCTCAATCTTCTTGTTGATCTCTCAAGAAATCTAGTGCCGATAGGATTAGTAATAGCACTCATCCTCTTCACAAGACTTGCCGTAAAAGCAAAGAGTCTCAGAAGCCTACAAGCCGAACTTTCAATATTCGCAATAATATGGATAGCTGCTGAACTGCCACGGGCTCTACTGCTTTCAGGCATGATTCAAGCGAGCCCAGAAACGGTCCTAATCGGGCTTCTCATCCACACACTATCAATGGTTGCCTTCGGCATTCTCATAGTGCACAGATTCGTCAAACTAACCTCCAAGCGGTGAAAAGCACGACTGAAAAAAGCTTCGCCGAAGCCCTGATCAAGGCCATCAAGGAAGGACTAGAAGAAACCATCGGAACCACCACAGCAAGAGCCATAGAGTTTTACGTTGATACATCCACCGCAGTTAGCAGTATAGCCGAATACAATGCTTCGCTAAGAAAGATCTTCCCAGCAGGGTCAGAACCCATAGAGAAGAAGATAGCCGAGAAACTTTATTCAAAACTAGGACTAACATTCGAAGCCAAAGCGGAATACGGCTTGCCCCAATATGTTGAAGAAGCAAGGCGAAAGATCCGCACCTAAATCATCATAATACAGACTCATACCGTAACATCGAAACCTTGAATTAACACAGATCTGTCACGAGCCTACGGGAAGGAACAACAGTCATGTTAAACTACGAAAATCTCTATGCCTCAAGAACCTCGTTCAAAACATATCGTCCACCAAATGAAGTAGCCTATGATTTTCAAGTAGCCGACCCAGATCCCTCCCATTTCCCCACGGAGCATATCCGCGAAGCTGCCGACAGAGCATTATCAGAACGAGGAGGCCAAATAGCGGTATATCCCGATGCTATGGGAGACGAAAAACTCCGGCAGATAATAAGTGACAGAACAAGAATCTTGGAAGACCTTTCACTGCCCATAGATCAGATTATTGTTATCTCAGGTTCCACTCAAGGACTGTGCCTTATGGCAGATACATTCATAGAGCCAGGAGACACTGTGATTACAGAACAATACACCTACCCCGGGACCTTGAGAGCCTTCAACCGCTGCGCTCCCCAGATCGCAGGAATTCCTCTAGACAAAGACGGAATAGATACCGAAAAACTCGCTGAAGTACTGGAAGACTTGAGAAAAAGGAAGGTACACCCCAAATTCATCTACACCATCACCAATTTTCAGAACCCAACTGGCGTAATAATGAGCCTAAAGCGCAGAAAAGAACTTATCCGCCTAGCCAAAGACTATGACACCCCAATATTCGAAGACGATGTCTACGGCGACCTGATCTATGAAGGCACCCCTCTACCCTCTATCTACTCTCTAGCGGGAGGCGAAAATATCATCAAACTGGGAAGCTTCTCCAAGATTATAGGAGCAGGTATGCGGATCGGGTGGCTTGTCGCAGCAAAACAAGTAATACCCAAGATACTCACCACCAAGGTTGACTCAGGAGTCAACTCTTTCTCAATGATGGTAGTGGCCGAATACATGGAAGCTCATATGCATGACCGCCTAGAAGAGATGCAAGGCATCTATCGTTCAAAGCGCGATGCTATGCTAGCAGCCCTCGAAGACTACTTAGGTTCTTCGGCGGAATGGAGCAGTCCACACGGCGGCCTATTTATCTGGCTGAAGACGCCGAGCAAAGCTAACTCAGATAAGCTTCTTACAAAAGCTCTAGAGAAGGGTGTGAACTACTATCCCGGCCCAAAGTTCTCTCCCATCGGCGAAGGTAGAGAATACCTTAGGCTGGCATACTCCCATTATAGTCCAAACGATATACGTAGAGGTGTAAAGCTACTTGCCGAAGCCATGAACGAGTCTTTTGTAGCGTAGAATCGGACTGTGATCTCCTCAATGATACGTACTGCATATCACCACTATGCCCTTTGAAATCAATAAAATTTTTAATCATGTGTGCGGAAACAGTTAAATAGATTGAAAACCTGCGGCTTAGGTTGAGGCCTCTCCGTGTATATCTTACGTGTCCTAGGCTTCTTACCGCAAGAATAGAGTAGGTGTGATTATGGAAGAGAAGGAATTAAAGGTTTCTGTCCATATTCTCGTTCCCAAACATGAGATAGTTCCGCAAAAAGAAGCGGAAGAAATATTCAAACAATTTAACGCAAAACCAGAGCAACTACCATTTATCCTTGCTCGTGATCCAGCCGCTTTAGAAATGGGCGCCAAACCCGGCGATTTGATCAGGATCACTCGCAGGAGTGAAACTGCTGGGGAAACCACCTACTACAGGTATGTGGTGGAGGGATAGAAATGGTTACAGCTAATAATAACTACGAGTCATGGATTTTGCTGAAAGATATCTTAGAAGTGGAGGGCGTATCTCGTCAACACCTAAACTCCTACAATGAATTCATAGAGAAAGGTCTGCAAAGCATCATAGACGAGATCGGAGACCTAGAAATAGAGACGTTAGGGAACCCGTACAAAGTCAAGCTCGGAAAAATTAGGCTGGGCGCACCGAGAGTTGTGGAGGTTGACGGTTCCGTCAGCAATGTCCTTCCCCTTGAAGCTAGACTCAGGGATCTTACATACGCAGCCCCCCTTCACGTAGAAATGAGCATTGAAGAAAACGGGATAATGAAAGAGTCACAACAATGGCAACACGTCGGAGACCTGCCCGTCATGGTAAGATCAGTACTCTGTCCACTAGGCAACTCCACAAGTGAACAGCTTGTTGAAGTCGGCGAAGATCCCCGAGACTCTGGCGGGTATTTCATCGTCAACGGGTCTGAGAGAGTAATTATCGGTCTAGAGGATCTCTCACCCAACAAGATCCTTGTAGACGTAGAAGAAACAGGGGGGGTAAAGACCTACAAGGCAAAAGTCTATTCTTCTATAGTAGGTTACAGATCTAAGCTTGAAACCATCCTGAAGCAGGATGACACCATACAGGTAAAATTACCTACATCGCCAGTGGACTTGCCTTTTGTCGTCATCATGAAAGCCCTAGGTCTAGAGATAGATAAGCGAATAGCTGAGGCCATTGCTGTAACAGATGATGAGCACGACCCAAAGAAAATTGTTCAAGATATGCTTGAAGCATCCTTTGAAAAAGCCAGCGAAGTTGTAACTCAACGTGACGCACTGATCTACATAGGCAACAGGGTCGCCCATGGAATGCTGGACGAATTTAGGCTAAGAAAAGCTGAGACCATTCTCGACCTAGGCTTACTTCCACATCTTGGTAAGTCACCTCAAGTCAGATACGATAAAGCAATGTTCCTCGGCGAGGTAATTCGTAAGCTTCTTGAGCTGAAACTAGGATGGATAGCACCTGACGACAAAGACCACTACGGCAACAAGGTCATAAAGTTCGCAGGCCAAATGATTGCAGACCTCTTCCGAACAGCTTTCCGAAACCTCGTAAGAGACATGAAATACCAGCTGGAGAGAAGCGGTCAGCGAAGAGGACTCAACATAGTCGGAGCCGCCATAAGGCCAGGGATTATCACAGACAGATTGAACAACGCCATAGCCACAGGCAACTGGGGAAGAGGAAAGGTCGGCGTAACCCAGCTGCTAGACAGAACAAACTATGTCTCAGCGATCAGTCACCTCCGACGAGTCCAATCGCCTCTAAGCAGATCTCAACCCAACTTCGAAGCAAGAGATCTTCACGCAACTCACTTTGGCAGGATATGCCCTAACGAAACTCCTGAAGGCTCCAACTGTGGGCTTGTAAAGAACCTTGCTCTTAGTGCGATTATCTCAGTTAGCTCTCCTTCAATCGAAGTGGTGGAGAGGCTCATAGACTTGGGTGTAATTCAATCTCGCGACGCTGAGAGCGATGAGCATCGGCCTGTAAAGAAGGATGGTTGCAGAGTCCTAGTAGATGGAAGATTCATTGGCTACGTCAAAGAGGGTGAAGATCTAGTGGACTCTGTCAAGAAGCTGAGGCGAGAAGGCCGGATCCATCCTCACGTCAGTATATCTTACTATGCGCCCAAGGACCCCAGAGCCACAGCAAGGATTTACGTTAGCACAGGTTCAGGCAGAGTTCTCAGACCTCTCATACGGGTTGAAAATGGCAAGCCACTCGTGACAAGCCAAATGATTGAGAGCTTGATCAAAGGTGATCTGCACTGGAAAGACCTCGTCCAACTGAACGTGTTAGAGCTGATCGACGCTAACGAGGAGGAGAACTGTTACATCGCTATGAGTCTAGAAAAGATCACTACAAAGCACACCCACATGGAGCTCCACCCAGCGGCTATGCTGGGGATCGCCGCATCAGTGATCCCCTACCCTGAGCACAACCAGTCGCCACGCAACACCTATGGCTCAGCCATGGCCAAGCAATCACTAGGATTCTCAACTCCAACATACCAGTTCAACACAAATGTTAGAGAACACTTCTTGGTGTATCCCGAGCCGCCGCTTGTAAGAACAAGAGCTATCCCACTTCTCAACCTTGACGACCGGCCAACAGGCCAAAACTGCGTCGTGGCTGTTCTCTCCTTTGAAGGATATAATATCGAAGATGCCATAGTTCTAAACAAATCTTCCATCGAACGTGGATTAGCAAGGTCTTTCTTTTACAGGATCTATGAGGGGGAGGCGAAGCAGTATCTAGGCGGCATGAAAGACACTTTTGAGATACCTTCCGCCGAGGCCAACATACGCGGCTACAGAGGTGAAAAGTACTACAGGCTGCTCGAAGGTGATGGCGTGATCATGCATGAAGCAATAGTCAGTGGTGGAGACGTCGTCATTGGGCGAACCAGTCCTCCGAGATTCATGGAAGAATACAAGGAGTTTGAGGTCAAAGGGCCTTACAAGCGTGACACCTCCGTAAGTGTACGACCCTCAGAAGCAGGTGTAGTAGATATGGTATTCCTCACCGAGGGAGTTGAAGGAGGAAAGATGTACAAGGTCAAAGTGCGCGACATGCGCGTCCCTGAGATAGGTGACAAGTTTGCGTCACGCCACGGGCAGAAAGGAGTAGTAGGCATGGTTGTAAACCAAGAAGACTTGCCTTACACAGAGGACGGAGTAGTTCCTGATGTCATGATTAATCCTCATGCATTTCCCTCACGTATGACCATAGGCCAGTTCCTTGAATCAATCTCAGGCAAAGCTGCGTGCATACGTGGAATGCCAGTAGACGGAACAGCCTTTTCAGGAGAGAAAGAGAGGCAAGTGACCGAGATTCTGCAGGAATCTGGATTCAAGCCTACCGGAAGAGAAGTGATGTATGACGGGAAGACAGGAAGAAAGTATGAGGTGGAAATATTCATCGGCGTAGTCTACTATCAGAAGCTGCACCACATGGTGGCAGATAAGATACACGCCCGATCTAGAGGCCAAGTACAGATGCTTACAAAGCAGCCCACCGAAGGAAGAGCGAGAGGAGGAGGTCTTCGATTCGGCGAAATGGAAAGGGACTGTCTTATAGCATATGGCGCGTCAATGGTGCTAAAAGATAGGTTGCTTGACGAGGCGGATCGAACAGAGGTCCAGATATGCGAAAGATGCGGCCTAATTGCTTACTACGACAGCAGGCAACGCAGATATGTCTGCAGGGTCTGCGGAGACTCGGCTAGGATCTCAACTGTGGTGATAGCCTATGCCTTCAAGTTGCTTTTGCAGGAAATGATGAGTCTCAATATTGCTCCAAGAGTGGATCTCAAGGACAAGGTTTAGGAGGGAGCATGTTTGCCTGGCGAAGAAACTGTTAAGGTTGTCGGCGGAATAAGGTTTTCAACGCTCTCGCCTAGCGAGATCCGTAGGTACGCTGTCGCTGAGATAACTGCACCTGAGACCTACGATGAAGATGGGATGCCTGTTCAAGGGGGTCTAATGGATAACCGTCTCGGCGTCTTGGAACCTGGTCAGAAATGTGGGACTTGTGGGAACGCGGCTGGCCGCTGTCCAGGGCATTTCGGGTACATTGAGCTTGCTGAGGCAGTGTTACACATTGCTTTTGTTGACGAGATACACAGGCTCCTTATGGCCACCTGTAGGGCCTGTGGAAGAATAAAGCTTCCTGAAGATGTTCTTCAAACATACAAAGAAAAGCTCGACAAGACGGATCCAACGGCAATCAACATTGAAGATACTTTAGCTAGGGAGATAATCCTTAAAGCTAAGAAGACTAAGACCTGCGCTCACTGTGGGAAATCTCAGTTTGAAATAGAGTTCACCAAGCCTACTGTGTTCCACGAGATTACTGAAGGAGGAGGCGCCACTAGGCTTCTCCCCGTAGCCATAAGGGAAAGATTAGAAAGGATAAGAAATGAGGATCTTCGTCTCCTGAGCTATGATCCTGTCACGGCCCGTCCAGAATGGTTTGTTTTACAGGTACTGCCTGTTCCACCAGTAGCTGTGAGGCCCTCAATCACTTTGGAGTCAGGGATCAGATCTGAAGACGATCTGACCCATAAGGTGGTCGATATACTGCGTGTGAATCAGAGGGTACGTGAGAGCAAGGAGTCCGGGACACCACCATTAATAGTTCAAGACTTGGTTGATCTTCTTCAGTACCATGTAACCACGTTCTTCGACAATGAGGTTTCAGGAATACCTCAGGCTCACCACAGGTCTGGGAGAGCACTGAAGACGCTTAGCCAGCGTCTCAAGGGTAAGGAAGGAAGATTCAGGGGAAGCCTGTCTGGAAAACGAGTTGATTTCTCCAGTAGAACTGTGATCTCTCCGGATCCGTGTCTGGATATATCTGAAGTGGGAGTGCCTCTAGAGGTAGCTAAGAAATTGACCATACCTGAAAAAGTCTCGTCTTGGAACATCAATTATCTTAAGCAGCTGGTGATTAACGGGCCTACTCAGCACCCTGGGGCAAACTATGTGATCAGGCCTGACGGCGTAAGGATAAGACTGGATTATGTCAGCGACAGGACGACGCTCACGGAATCCCTTGGGCCGGGATATGTGGTGGAGCGACATATAGCTGATGGAGATATTGTGATCTTCAACAGACAACCCTCGCTGCACCGTATGTCCATAATGGGGCACCACGTAAGAGTCCTTCCGTACCGTACATTCAGACTACATCCGGCCGTTTGTCCGCCTTACAACGCTGATTTTGACGGCGACGAAATGAACCTCCATGTGCCGCAGAGCGTGGAAGCTAGGTCTGAGGCCATACAGCTGATGCGTGTTCAAGATCAGCTACTGTCACCGAGATATGGTGGTCCTATTATAGGTGGAATCAGGGATTTTCTTACCGCGGCATATCTGCTTTCACGTGAATCGACTCTACTTACGCCTCAAGAGTTCTGCGATCTGGCTTTGTCAGGAGGATATGGTGGGTCGCTTCCTGCACCAGCCAAAGACGGGCCTAATCCTATGTATACGGGTAAGCAGCTGTTTTCACTATTTCTGCCGAATGACTTTAACTATGTGATGACGTCACGCTGGGTTAAGAGCACCAGGACCGGCGAGAAACGAGATGTAGTCGTCAGAAACGGTGAGTTGGCAAAAGGCTTCATAGATAGAGCAGCGATTGGCGCGGAAGAGCCTGATAGCATTCTTCACAGGATAGCGAAGGATTATGGCACCGAGCAAGCAAGAGGATTCCTAAACTCCATACTATCTGTGCTCAAGAATTATCTTACTATGAGGGGCTTCACCCTTGGCCTAGATGACTTCTATCTCACTGATCAAGACAAGAATGCAGTTGCAAAATCTATTGAAGAGTCTTACAGTAAGGTGCATGACCTTACTCAACAGCACAGAAGTAAGAAGCTGACCTTGGTTAGAGGTTTATCAGCTGAGGAGACACTCGAGTTCTACATCGTTAATGAGCTTGCCAAGGCCCGTGACCGAGCAGGCAAGATAGCTGATCAGGCTTTCACTGAGGAGAATGCTGCGGTGGTGATGGCGAAGACTGGTGCAAGAGGCTCGGCGTTGAACATGGGTCAGATGTCTGCTGCACTGGGCCAACAGTCAGTCCGAGGTAGACGCATCGAGAAAGGGTATCAAAGCAGGGCGATGACACACTTCCCACGCGACGAAACTTCTCCTGATGCAAGAGGATTCATTCGCTCTTGCTATCGTGATGGTCTTTCAGCCACAGAATTCTTCTTCCATGCTATGGGTGGCAGGGAAGGTCTTGTGGATACTGCGGTGAGGACCCAGCAAAGCGGTTACATGCAGAGGAGGCTAGTGAATGCCCTTGAACATTTGAAGGTGGAGTATGACTTGACGGTAAGAGACCCTGAGGGTCGCATCATCCAGTTCATGTATGGCGAAGACGGTGTAGATCCCTCAAAGAGTGATCACGGTAAAAGCGTGAATGTTGAACGCCTAGTTGAAACAGAGATGATGCTAGAAGATAAGGGTAAGAGGATTTTATCTGCAGCTTTGAATAAGCTTCTAAAGGAGTATGAAGCGGAGCTCAATCCGAAGCTGACTGAAAGCTTGAAGGAAGTTTTAGCAAAGGTTCCTCAGGAAACCGCTGAACGCGTGTGCAAGAAGACTGTAGAGCTGTTGAAGAGAGCTACAGTGGAGCCCGGTGAAGCCAGCGGTATCGTTGCGGCTCAATCTATTGGAGAACCTGGTACTCAGATGACGCTGCGAACCTTCCACTTTGCTGGCGTGAAGGAAAGAGACGTAACCTTAGGTCTTCCGAGACTCATAGAGCTTGTCGATGCGAGGAAGCAAGCTGCGACACCTGTTATGGAGGTGTATATGGACAAGAAAAATAAAGGTTCCAATGAAGGCGCACTACACGTTGCTAAAAGCATATTGTTCACCAAGGTCGTTGATATCGTTGAGAAGACTGAGGTAGATTTCTCCGGCGAGGTAACTCTGATTCCAAGCTCATCGAAGCTGCAAGAGAGAGAGTGCACCGTCGATATGGTGGCGGAAGCGGTTGAGTCGGGCAAGAGGAAGGTCAAGGTCGATAAAGCCAAGAAAGTCATCCACGTCAGTGTCGAGGGGGCAGACTTACCCACTCTTTTCACCCTCAGAAACAAGCTTCTTAACGTCAAAGTGAAAGGTATACCCGGTATCGACAGAGTTACAGTTTCCAAGGAGGAAGACGAATGGGTAATACACACAAAAGGCTCCAATCTGGCCAAAGTGCTGAAGATCCCCGGCGTGGATATCCCTAGGACAATTACCAACAATGTATTTGAAGTCTATCAGACCCTTGGGATCGAGGCTGCAAGAGCCGCGATAGTTAAGGAGATAATGGGGACGCTCGAGGAACAGGGCCTCGAGGTTGATATAAGGCATATCTACTTGGTTGCGGATCTGATGACTTCGAGAGGAATCTTGCAGCAGATCGGTAGGCATGGAATCGCGGGGAAGAAGACAAGTGTTCTGGCTAGGGCTGCATTCGAGATCACGGTTCCAACTCTTGCGGAGGCTGCCGTTAAAGGTGAGAAGGAGGAGCTTAGAGGAGTGACTGAAAACGTCATCGTAGGTATGGCTATTCCTGTCGGCACAGGTATGGTTCAGGTGTACATGAAAGGGCATGTCCCAGAGTAATAAGGAGCTTATAGAATCCGTGCTGAGAAGCACGGTTGGAGAAGGAAAATACGTCTTTGGTATGCAAGAAGTCTTGGATGCAGTGAAATCAGCTAAGCTGGTGATCTACTCAGCTTCTGCACCTCATGGCATGGTGAGCAGAATAGTCGAAGCGTGTGCTGGATCTTCGGTGCCAAGTGTAGCATATGAAGGCTCTTCCATGGATCTTGGAAGGGTATGCAGAAGGCCATTCAGAATCTCAGCAATCGCGATCAAGACTCCGGGCGCAGTAGACGTAACCCCGCTTTTGGAGCAGTCAGCGAAAAAATAATGAGTATTTTCGTTTACTCGCGATGCTTAAATCTCGCCTTATCAACTTCACCTTGCAGGTAAATACAGGCGCGGAGCCCCTGAAAAGATGCCAGAGACCATCAAACTAACTTCTGAAGATCTAAGGTTAATGCAGCTCTTCCAGCAGGTCACAAGAGCCACTGCCAGAGACTGCATTATCGACCCTAAGATGGATAGGGTCATTTTCATAGTAAATAAGGGTGAAATGGGCCTCGCTATTGGAAGGAACGGGGTAAACATTAAGAATCTGCAGAAGATTATGGGCAAACCTTTGGACTTGGTTGAATACTCTGAGGATCCGAAGGACTTCATTAAGAACTCTTTGAACGGAAGATTTGTATCTGAGGTTAGGCTCACCGAAAAGTTGGACGGCACAAAGATTGCCGTGGTCGTTGTGGATCAGAAGCAGAAGGGCGCTGTCGTAGGTCGAGACGGCAGGAACGCTGAAAAAGCCCGTCTCCTAGCTAAGAGATATTTCCAGATATCCAACATCCACATTGTTTCACCCACCTAGAAGAAACCTTGGTAAGCACGTGGAAAGTCCAATATATTTTTATATGCATTGAAAAGGAAGCGGTGAACGAGAAGCTTGGGAAGATCACCACGTGGAGAACTGGCAGCACGTAAACTGCAGTTGAATAGGTTGCGACTCAAATGGTCCTATAAACGTTATAAGAGAAAGATGCTTATGCTCGACACGAAGGCCGATCCGCTAGAGGGTTCTCCTCAAGCTAGAGGCATTGTCCTAGAAAAAGTCGGAGTGGAATCCAAGCAGCCTAACTCAGCCATAAGAAAGTGTGTCCGTCTCCAACTCGTGAAGAATGGGAAGCAGGTCACAGCCTTCCTTCCGGGTGACGGTGCTTTGAATTATGTAGATGAACACGACGAGGTTTTTGTGGAGGGAATAGGCGGTTCCATGGGGCGAGCCATGGGCGACATTCCCGGAGTTAGATGGAAGGTCTTCAAAGTGAACGGTGTCTCACTGAAAGAGCTTGTCTTAGGCAGAAAAGAGAAGCCTAGAAGGTGACAGAATGGCTGCTGAAAGCACTCTACTTCTTTTTCGTAAATGGGACCTTTCCCAAGTTGGAATTAAAGACCTTGGCCTCAAAAATGTAGTCTCTCTTAAACCGGTTTTAGTGCCGACTTCTTTTGGAAGACATGAACATGCTAAGTTTGCCAAGACTCAAGTGAACATTGTTGAGAGGCTTGCCAACAACCTTATGCACTTTGGTCGGAAGCACGCCAAGAATGCTGGGAGGATGGGAGGTAAGAAGCTGAGAGCCATCAATATTGTAGGGACAACCCTAGACATCATTCATCTGCGGACAGGAAAGAATCCTGTTGAGGTTCTTGTGCGAGCAATTGAAAACACTGCTCCCAACGAGGATACCACTAGAATTGCGTACGGAGGAGTAGTCTACCATGTCTCTGTGGATATCGCTCCCTTAAGGAGAGTTGACTTGGCATTGAGGTTCATCTCTGAAGGGGTTAGGCAGAGCTGTTTCTCAAACATGAAGAGCGTTGAAGAGGCCCTAGCTAATGAGCTGTTACTTGCTTCAGAGGGCTCCGCGGACAGCTTCGCGATTAGAGCTAAAAATGAGCAAGAAAGAATTGCTATGGCCTCTAGGTAGAGGCAGTAGAACGCTAGGATAAACCCTACTGTTCAGAGTTCTCATACCTGATGTTCCACGGTGTCGCGAATAATTTTTGGCCGTCGACCGCAAACCGACTTCTAGAACAAGCGTTACTTCTTCTCAGTAGTCCAAATCTGCGTGATCTCTCGGACTACTCCGGCTGCAATGGTGGTTCCCATATCTCTCAAAGCAAATCTGCCCAGCTCGGGGAATTCTTTGAAGGTCTCGATGCATAAGGGTCGTAACGGTTGTATTTTTACTAACGCAGAATCTCCAGTCTTTATGGACTTCGGTTTTTCTTCAGTAGGCTGACCGGTCCTAGGGTCTATCTTAGAGACTATCTCCACAATGGTGGCCGCAACTTGAGCAGTATGTGCATGCAGAACGGGTGTGTATCCTGCAGCAATGGCTGTCGGATGGAAGACCACAATGATCTGAGCGATGAATTCTTTTGCAACACTAGGGGGGTTATTTGGGCTGCCCAGCACATCTCCCCTGCGAATATCTTGCTTAGAAATACCCCTTAAGTTGAAGCCGATGTTGTCTCCTGCGACTGCTTGTTCGATTTGAGTGTGATGAGTCTCGATGGACTTTACTTCACCCTTGAGACCCGATGGCATTACAACAACGGTATCATTACCCTTCATTGTTCCTGTCTCAACCCTTCCCACCGGCACTGTTCCTACACCAGTAATGGTATACACGTCTTGAATCGGGATCCTCAGAGGCTTGTCCAGCGGCTTGGGTGGTTCCTCAAACTTATCCAAAGCCTCATAGAGTGTAGGCCCCTTATACCAAGACATTTTCTCAGACTTTTTGACTAGGTTATCACCCGTCCAGCCCGAAACTGGGATGATGTGGACTTTCTTCAAATCATAGCCCACCGTTTTGAGAAGCTTCTCCACCTCTCCCTTTACCTCGTTATATCTGGCCTCACTAAAGTTGACCAGTTGATCATCCATCTTGTTTATGCAGACCACTATTTGATTGACACCGAGGGTTCTCAGCAGGAACGCGTGCTCCCTAGTCTGGCCTCCAGGCCCGACGCCTACTTCTGTTTCACCTTTCTTTCCAGAGAGGACAATAACTGCGCAGTCTGCTTCGGAAGCACCGGTGATCATGTTCTTGACAAAGTCTCTGTGCCCCGGCGCATCTATCAGGGTGTAAAAGTATTTGTCAGATTCAAATTTTTGGAAGGCGAGATCGATGGTTACCCCTCGTTCACGCTCATCCTTTAAGCTGTCGAGCACCCAAGCGTACTTGAAGGTGTCACCGGCACCAGTCTTCTCAGATTCCTTTGCATATTCCTCGATGGTTCGTTGGTCGATTACACCTAGGTCAAAGATGAAGTGTCCCATAGATGTTGATTTACCATGGTCTACGTGACCTGTCACGATAATGTTCATGTGAGGCTTCTGCGGCATTGCTAAACCTGCTCCTTTTTGCGAAGACGGCTTTTGATGGGCGCCCTTTTAAATCTTGTGCAGAACTGAAGCAAGTTCTGTAGAATTCATCATGCTTCTAGCGTTTTCCGCGCCTCTTCTCCTCTACTTTTCTGACTATGTGACTGATGATTGTCTTTAGAGGTGTGCCAGGGCCGAAGTTCCCTGTAATTCTTTCCTTCTCCAATAATGGTTTGTCTTGCTCAGGGATAATTCCTCCACCCACCATCAAGATGTCACCTCCACCCATCTTTCGAAGAGCCTTGGCTACCGCTGGGAAAGCGGTCATATGGGCACCGTTAAGGAGGCTAAGAGCAACAACATCAACGTCCTCTTCAATAGCAATCCGAGCGACTTGTTCAGGAGTAACGAGGAGGCCGCTGTAAATGACTTCCATGCCTGCGTCTCTGAAGGCTCTGCACAATACTAAGGCGCCTCTATCATGCCCGTCAAGCCCGGGTTTGGCCACCAAGATCCGTATTCTGCGGCTCTTGCTTCCAGTTTTTTGGACAGATATGCGTGCAGCCAATATGCTCACCTTAGAATTCCCCAGGTCCCTTCCACTCGCCGAAGACCTCTCTACCAACATCCATTATTTCGCCTAAGGTTGCTTGAGCTTTTACTGCCGTGAGTATGGCGGGCATGCTATTGGCACTTGTGTCCATGAAGGTCTTCTTGAGTCTTAAAAGAGCGTTTTGCAGATCCCTGCTTTCTCTTCGACCCTTCAGGATGCGGAGTCTTTCTATCTGCTTTCTTTGCGCAACATCATTTATTTCAAGGGTCTTGATCGGCGATTTTTGATTCATCATGAACTTGTTGACTCCCACAATCACTGTTTCTCCTTTCTCTATCTGTTGCTGCCTTTTGTAGGCTGTCTCCGCGATCTCTCGTTGAATATACCCTGCCTTTATAGCCTCAATGATGCCTCCGATAGACTCGATCTTTTCAAAATAACGGTAGGCTCTCTTCTCCATCTCTTTAGTCAGCCATTCAACGTAATATGAGCCTCCTAAGCTATCTGCGACTTTTGGTATCCCTGTTTCTTCAGCAATGATTTGCTGTGTTCTCAGGGCGATTGTAGCTGTTTCCTCGGTCGGCAACGCCCAAGCTTCGTCATAAGCATTGGTGTGCAGCGACTGGGTGCCTGCTAGGACAGCGGCTAAGGCCTCTATGGTTGTTCTAACTATGTTGTTTAGAGGCTGTTGCCATGTAAGCGATGCACCAGAAGACTGTGTATGGAAGCGCAGTAGCATAGATCCCGGTTTCTTGGCGCCGTACTTTTCTTTCATGACAGTGGCCCAGATCTTTCGTGCAGCCCTGAATTTAGCTATCTCCTCAAAGAAATCTATGTCGCAGTTGAAGAAGAATGAAAGCCTGTCGGCGAAATCATCCACCTTCAAACCAGCTTCTAAGCCCAGCTCAACATAGGCGAAGCCGTCGGCCAGCGTGAATGCAAGTTCCTGCACTGCGTTTGCGCCAGCTTCGCGGATGTGATAGCCACTGATGCTGATGCAATGCCAATGGGGCATATGCTGGGTGCAGTAGGCGATCATGTCTCTGATGAGGCGTAAGTGAGCTTCAGGAGGGAATACCCATTCCTTTTGCGCGATATACTCCTTCAGGATGTCGGTTTGAGTGGTTCCTCTTAGTTTTCCTAGCGGGATGCCTGCCTTTTCTGCTGTTGCAGCATACATGCAGGTCAATATGGGGGCAGGAGCATTGATGGTCATGGAGGTGCTGACTTGGTCCAAAGGGATGCCTTCAAAGATAGTCTCCATGTCCGCAACGGATGATACGTTGACTCCGCATCTCCCTACTTCGCCTCTTGCTCTTTTATGGTCAGCGTCATATCCATAGAGGGTGGGCATGTCGAAGGCTAGGCTGAGCCCGGTTTCACCGTTCTCTAAGAGATGTTTGAGGCGGCGATTTGTGTCTTCTGGTGTGCCAAAGCCAGAAAACATTCTCATGGTCCACAGCTTGCCACGATACATGGTGTGATAGATTCCTCTGGTGAACGGGTATTCCCCAGGTAGACCCAGATCGGATGTGTAGCTAAGGCCCCGTAAATCTTGGGGGGTATAGATATCCCTTATCGGTATGCCAGAAGAACTCTCGAATTGCTTTGTTGACGAGACTCGTCGCCGCCAAGATGCTAGGAGTTTATTCAGCTCTTTCTTTTCAGGAGTCGAAGGTCGTTCCCTTCTCTTATTCTCAATCTCCTTTATCTTGAGGCTCCAAAAGCTCTGTTTGTTCTTTCTCGCCACTTGAATCATAGACTAATAGTATCCGAAATTATATCACTTTTTCCTGCCAGATTCTCTCATGCTTGATGAAGTTTCTCAACATCTACAGGTCGAATGTTCCTCAAGGCCCCGTCTTTCTCTTTGATGGTCAGCTCACCGTCAGGGGACAAATCTGTGGCCTGAGTCTTGAGGTCTTTTCCTTCAATTGTTAAGACTATGTCTTTCCCGATGGTTCCCATCCGATTTCTCACGTGGGAAAGCAGATTGACTGGATTGAGTTGTTGTGCCTCTGCACATAAACCTTCAAAATTCCTTAGAATTAGAAAAGCGACTTCATCCAGTTTGAAAAGATGGCCCGAAGCTTCCCTGAGGCTCGTAGCATCTCTTAAAAGTTCTCCTTCAAACCTACTGATCTGGTTGTTCACGTTGAGTCCAATTCCTAAAATGATGTGTTTTAGTTCTGAGCCTTGGAAGACAGCCTCGCTAATAATACCTGCCGCCTTGCTTTTCCCAATCAGGACATCATTGGGCCATTCGATGGATGCTTCACTAATACTAAGCTGATCCATGCTCCTCACTACGCTGAGAGAAGCTAAAAGGGTGATCAAATGCGTCTTGCCCATGTAGAACTTCGGCTTCAAGATTATGGACATCCACAAGCCCCCAGGATCAGATCTCCATTTTCTCTTCAGGCGTCCCCGTCCCTCATACTGCTTGCGTGCAATAATCACTGTGCCCTCGTTTCCACCTGCTGAAGCAAGTTTAGACGCTTCGCTCTGTGTCGAGGTGACTACCGTGTAATAGTGCAAAGGGCCCTTGATGAAGTTAAGTTCCTTCAGTCTGAGCCGCAGCTTCTGTATCCACCTAGGTTTCGTCACAGGTCTTACACTCCTGGTCTTCGACGCATGCAATAGCTTGGCAATTAGAAGCCTTCAAACTTTAATAGCGTTGTTCTTGGGCGAACTATCGACTCGATCTATGCCTCATGAAGAGAAGATTGCGAAGCTCAACGAAATGAACAAAATGGCCGAGATGGGAGGTGGTGAAGCCCGTATCAGAGAGCAGCATGAGAAGAAGAAGCTAACTGCGAGGGAAAGGATTGAGGCTCTTCTCGACGAAGGTACTTTTGTTGAATTCGATAGGTTCGTTACGCACCGGACTAGTGACCTCGGAATGGAAAAAAAGAAAGTACTGGGAGACGGAGTTCTAACAGGCTACGGTAAGATAGACGGACGTACAGTCTTCGTCTTCGCCCACGACTTCACCGTCTTAGGAGGCTCTTTGGGGGAAGCCTTCGGAAAAAAAGTTTGCAAAGTCATGGATCTGGCCCTTAAGACGGGTGCGCCAATCATAGGTTTGAACGACTCTGGAGGAGCTAGGATACAGGAGGGCGTGATCAGTCTCGCCGCGTACAGTGAGATTTTCTTCAGAAACACCATCGCCTCAGGAGTTATCCCTCAGATCTCCGCGATCATAGGACCCTGTGCAGGTGGAGCTGTCTATTCACCGGCCATGATGGACTTCACCTTTATGGTTGAAGGCATCAGCCATATGTTCATCACGGGGCCAGATGTCGTCAAGGCCGCACTGGGACAAGATGTGACCTTTGAGGGTTTAGGAGGGGCTTCCATTCACGCTCAGACAAGTGGAGTCGCCCACTTTGTGACTCAGAATGAGCAGGACTGCTTTGGCTTGATTAGGAGGCTATTATCTTATCTTCCTCAGAACAACGCTGAGGAGCCTCAGGCCGTGTCCTCTGAAGATCCCTCTGGTAGGACTGATGAAGAGTTGCGCAACGTGATCCCCGAGGACCCCAACAAACCCTATGATATGAAGGAGGTGATACGCACAATACTCGACGATAACGAGTTTCTTGAGGTGCATGCCCTTTGGGCCTCTAACATAATAGTGGGCTTCGGAAGGCTCAACGGTCGCTCTGTAGGCGTAGTGGCGAACCAGCCCAATTTCTTAGCTGGCGCGCTGGATATTAGCAGCTCGAACAAGGCTGCTCGCTTCATCAGGTTCTGTGACGCCTTCAATATTCCGATACTGACTTTTGTCGATGTTCCGGGCTATCTTCCCGGCGTGGAACAGGAGCACGGCGGGATCATTAAGCATGGGGCTAAGCTCCTCTATGCTTACTGTGAGGCCACTGTTCCTAAGGTTACTGTGATTACCCGAAAGGCTTACGGAGGGGCGTACTGTGCTATGGGCAGCAAGTATTCTAGGGCTGATGTGAACTATGCTTGGCCGACTGCGGAGATTGCTGTCATGGGGCCTGAGGGTGCCATCAACATCATTTTCCGTGATGAGTTAGCTAAATCCAAGACTCCTGTTGAGACAAGACAGAAGATTCTGAAAGACTATAGAGAGAAGTTTGCCAACCCTTATGTGGCCGCGGAAAGAGGTATTATTGATGGCGTAATCGATCCTGCAGAGACTAGGAGCGCCGTCATCGGGGCCTTTCAGATGCTCCACAATAAGAGGGAGTCTAGGCCTCCTAAAAAGCATGGAAATGTTCAGCTCTGATAGGTGCTCGAAGTGTTCGACAAGGTTCTGATTGCCAATCGAGGAGAGATTGCGCTCCGAGTCATAAGGGCATGCAGAGAGCTAAGCATCAGAACAGTGGCCATCTACTCCGAAGTAGACGACAAGTCCCTTCATGTCAGGTTCGCGGATGAATCTTATTGGATTGGAGCTCCTCCACCTGCTGAAAGCTATCTGAACATAGGCAAAATCATAGAGACTGCTTCGAAGGCTGGGGTCGACGCGATACACCCTGGCTATGGCTTTCTTGCCGAGAACGCTGACTTCGCAGAAGCCTGTGAGAAGAACGGAATAGTGTTCGTCGGATCCAGAAGCACCACGCTGAGGCTCGGTGGGAACAAAGTAGAGTGCCGCAATAGAATGAAGCAGGAAGGGATACCAGTTGTCTCCGGTGGAGAAAGCATCATCGACGATGAGCATGAGGCATTGGCTTTGGCCGAGGAGATCGGATGGCCTGTGCTACTCAAGTCTGCTTTTGGCGGGGGAGGAAGGGGAATAAGAACAGTGAGAAGCAGAGAGGAGTTAAAGGAAGCCTTCTCGGCAGCACACAGAGAGGCTCTCTCAGCCTTCGGGAAATTCGGGGTGTACGTTGAAAAATACATTGAGAATCCTAGGCACATCGAGTTCCAAATTGTCTCCGACGGCAAGGGAAAAGTGGTCCATCTAGCTGAAAGAGAATGCTCTATTCAGAGAAGGTTCCAGAAGCTGGTCGAAATGTCCCCTTCTCCTGTGGTAGACGCATCGATTAGAGAAAGAGTCGGAGCACTTGCAGTTAAAGCAGCTAAGGCGGTCTCCTATCTGAACGCAGGCACCGTCGAGTTTATCGTGGATAAAGGAATGAACTTCTATTTTATTGAGATGAACTCTAGGCTTCAGGTGGAGCACCCTATAACGGAAATGGTCACAGGTCTAGATCTTGTTAAGCAACAGTTTCAGATAGCTGCCGGTGAAGGGTTGAACCTGAGTCAAGAAGATGTTAGGCTAAGGGGGTGCGCCATCGAGTGCCGCATCAACGCTGAGGACCCCCTCAACAGTTTTCTTCCCTCAGCGGGATTAGTGTCAAGATATCATCCTCCGTCTGGGCCTGGGGTACGGGTTGACAGCGCGCTATATTCAGGTTACGAGGTTCCTGTCCACTACGATTCCCTTATCGCTAAGCTGATAGCTTACGGCGGAGATTTTGAGGAGGCAAGGCTCAGGATGAAGAATGCGCTCAGAGAATATGTGATAGATGGCGTGGCTACTACCATTCCTCTGCATCAATTCATCATGGAGGATACGGACTTCCGTAGGGGTGACTTATCCACCGATTTTCTTCAGAGGAGACTGCCTAATCCTGAGAAACTGAAAGCCAAGCAGCGCGTTAACTCAGAGATTGAAGAGACGGCTGCTGCTATAGCTGCATTATACCTTGTCAATAAAGGACGTAAACCGGTTAGGACTGCGGCTGAAGTCAGGTCAAGAAACGTCAACGGCTGGAGGAGCTCTCATGCCTACTCGAACAGATGGCCCGAAGGATGGAGACACGCAGAAGACTTTTAGCTTCTACCTGGGAAAGAAGGTCTTACGTGTCTCAGTGAAGGGAGACCCAGGAGCAGAGGAGCTGGATGTCAACATCGAGGGTAAAACCTTCCATGTTAAGCTCCTTGGCGAGGGTCCGGGAGGCGGCTCTGCTTTTCTCTTTGACAACAAGCCGAAAGTAGCTAGAATTGTTAGGGAAACCTCTGACTCAATACTTATCGAGATTAACGGAGTCATGATCAATTTTGGGAAGACTAGTACTGGGGCGACTGCTAGGCCACCACTACAGCCTGTCGGATCAAAACCTGTGGCAGCAGTCAAAGGTGGTGTTATGAGCAGAATACCGGGGAAAGTGGTGAAGGTGATGGTAAGACCTGGGCAAACGGTGGGTCAGGGGGAAGGTCTTGTGATACTTGAATCGATGAAGATGGAGGCTACAGTGCAAAGCGATCGTGAAGGAGTAGTGAAAGAGGTCAGGGTGAAAGCCGGTGATAGTGTCTCAGTGGGAACAGTTCTCGTGATACTCGAATAGATGCTTATCGGGAAGCACTAGTGGCTTTACCGCATCATTGCATGAGCTTTTGAAATTTGTGTATGACTGTTATATAGGGTGTTCGAGGGAGAGTGGATACTTGCAGGTCCATAGGGTGGAGTGCAACTGCTGAAGCTTCGGGGGTTGGAGTCGTCGTATGAAGTTAAACAAACTCCGGTGTGAATTAGACTAGGGGGGAGTTTAAAAAGATGACAGGGTAACAGTGTATTTGGATTATGTTCTGCAGGATTTGTTAGATAGGCATAGCGTTTATCCACTGTAATTAGGATTATCCATCCCTACGACAAATCATTTTCCACTGCTTTCACGATGCTAAGACAAGGGTGGCTTCTGTTCTCAGGGGTTTGATGAAGATGAAGTGCGCTAAGGTCTCTGAGGATAATTTGACGACTTGGTAGGTTGGGCTTCCCGCTAAGCGGCGAAGAAGGTTGGGAAGTGAGTGGATATCCTTGTCTGTTGATGAGCGCGTGAGATCGTATCTGGAAAAGGCTCTTAGGGAAACCAATTCTCCGAAAACTTGAATTGCATATAAGTTCCAAAGGAACACGGTAGGATAAGCCATGGCAGAGGCTAGAGGAAGAGGCTTCAAAGAGCTGATACGAGTAGAGCCGGCTCTGCAACGCTTCTTCGAAGCCCTGGGAGAAACTTCTAGACCAGTCGAACAAGTACCCATCATGAACGCTCTAGGGCGAGTCCTCGCGTCTGACGTGAAAAGCAAAGTAGACATCCCGCCTTTCGACAGGGCAGCCATGGATGGGTACGCCGTAGTTGCTGAAGACACATTTGGCTCTTCCAGCACCAATCCGCTAATGTTTGACATTGCTGGCAGGGTTGACATAGGTGGCAAAGCAAAAGTCAGAGGGGGTCGGGGAAGAGCGGTCTCCATAGTCACAGGGGCTCCCATACCGCCAGATACAGACGCAGTTATCATGCTGGAGTACACCCGAAAACCAAAGGAGCTAACTGTCGAAATACTGAAAGCTGTGACCCCTGGTGACAACGTATCTAGGAAAGGTGAAGATGTTCAGAAAGACAGCGTAATACTTCGTAGAGGAACCGTTCTCAAGCCGCAAGACATAGGCATGTTGGCGGGAATAGGCTCCACTACGGTTGACGTAGTTCTTCCCCCTCTAGTAGGAGTGTTGTCAACAGGAGACGAGCTCACTCAGCTGGGAGATGCGTTGGAGCAGGGTAAGATTTACGATGTAAATAGACCTGTTTCCCTCAGCTTAATACGCGAGATGGGGTGCATCCCGATGGATCTAGGGATCTGTAGAGATGATCCTAAAGCAGTTGCCACTGCGCTTAGGGAAGGATTGTCAAAGGCAGATGTGCTGCTTGTCTCAGCGGGGACGTCTGTGGGAGAGCGTGATATTGTACCTTCCATTGTCAATTCTTTAGGATCGCCGGGCGTCTTGGTTCATGGCGTCGCTATCAGACCGGCCGTGCCAACTGGGCTAGCGGTAATTGATGGAAAACCGATTGTTCTTCTCCCAGGGTTTCCGGTTGCTGCGATGGTAGCTTTCGACGCCTTCGTGAAGCCTCTTTTGAACCGTCTTTTAGGCTCAGAGGCGACGCCAATACCGAAGGTGAAGGCTCGGATGCTGAGAAGGGTTCCGTCCCATGGTGGTCTGCGAGCCTATGCTAGAGTTAAGGTGAGGAGGGACGGAGATAACTATGTAGCTGAGCCTCTTCGAGTATCTGGAGCCGGTGTCATTTCAAGCATGGTTAAGGCTGATGGCTTACTGATTATTCCAGAGGATAAAGAAGGCGTTGAGGAAGGAGAAGTCGTAGAGGTTATTCTTCTTCGCCCTGTAAAGTGAGCATCGATGGTAGAGCGAAAAGTCTTCAGAACCCTGATCTCAGCGGAAGAAGCTTTGGAGAGATTCAAGCAGCAGTACGATGCCAAGCCATTAGGAATTGAAGAATCAAAAGTTGGTGAAGCCTATGGAAGGGTGCTTGCTGAAGATGTTGTAGCCAGTTTAGATGTGCCTGGATTTGACAGGGCTACAATGGATGGATATGCTGTGAGAGCCCAAGATACCTTCGGTGCCGAGGAAGACGCCCCTCTGGCTCTCAAACTGGTAGGAACCGTTGAGCCGGGCCGTAAGCCCTCTTTAGGAATAAGCGGAAAGGAGACTGTTGAGATTGCGACAGGAGCACCCATTCCGAAGGGAGCTAACGCGGTAGTGATGGTGGAATACACTTCAAAGGCTAATGGCTTCGTGGAGATTCACAAACCTGTTGTCCCTGGAGAGAATGTGATGGCCGCGGGCAGCGACATCATGGCTGGCGAATTGGTTTTGAAAGCTGGCCAGAAGCTGTCTCCTCGGGAAATGGGGGTTGCATCGGCTCTGGGCTTTGCTACGGTGAAAGTTTACAGGAAGCCTAAGGTGGCTATTTTGTCAACCGGTGATGAGATCCTATCTCCTGGAAGCTCCTCAGAATATGGAAAGATCTTTGATATCAACGCTGCGTCGATTTCCGGCGCGGTCTTAGAGGTAGGGGCGCTACCTCTACCCATGGGAGTGGTTCAGGATGATGAGGAGGAGATGAAGTCTGCTCTGCGCCGCGCTTTGTCTTCGGCGGATATGGTGCTCACATCGGGAAGCACTTCAGCGGGAGCAGGGGACATGATGTACCGGGTGATCGACGATCTCGGTTCCCCTGGAGTTTTGGTTCACGGCTTGACTTTGAAGCCGGGTAAGCCTACTGTGATAGCTCTTGTCCGAGGTAAGCCTGTTATCGCTCTTCCAGGTTATCCTACTTCCGCCTTGATGATCTTTAGCGTGATTGTGAGACCAGTATTGCGAGCCCTTTCTGGGTCGTCTTATGAGTCTAGCAGGACGGTGGTAGCTGCAGAGACTGCTTACCGGATTTTCGCGGGAAAGGGTAGAAGAGAGCTCTTGCCGGTACACTTGGTGGCTGACAGTGAAGGAAAGTATCTGGTTTATCCGGTTGAAGGTGGTTCCGGGGCCATCACTTCGATGGCTATGGCAGATGGTTTCTTGGATGTTTCCGAGTCTAGGGAGTTTATCGAGGAGGGTGAAAACGTTGACGTGCATCTGTTCAGCGAAGAGATGAAACTGGCGGATCTTGTGGTTATAGGGAGTCACTGTGTAGGCTTGGATTTCTTGGCCAGATTGATCAAACGTAGGCATGCGAGTTTTGACTTTAAGATCGTGAACGTTGGGTCTATGGGAGGTCTTAGGGCTGTTGGACGTGGGGAAGCCGATGTCGCTGGCACTCATTTGGTTGATGAGAGTGGTGTGTTCAACAAGCCGTATCTTGAAAGACTGGAACTTGCGGACAGAGTGGTTCTTGTAAGGGGTTACAGCAGGGAACAAGGTCTAATCGTTGCAAAAGGCAATCCCAAAAATGTGAAGGGTCCCGAAGATCTGTTTAGAAATGATGTTAGTATGATCAATAGGAATCCAGGCTCAGGGACTAGGATACTTCTTGACATAAGGCTAAAGGACACATCTCGAGGGATGAAGGTCTCTTTCGAAGACATGAAGAAAAAGATTATCGGCTACGAATCGGAGGCCAAGTCTCATACTGCTGTAGCTGCGGCTGTGGCTCAAGGCAGGGCGGATGTCGGGGTGGGGATAAGGACTGTGGCAGAGCGTTACGGTCTATCCTTCATTCATTTGGCTGATGAACACTACGATTTCGCTATACCTAGAATTCGTCTTGAGAAGGCCTCGGTAAAGATATTCTTGGAAGCTCTCAGAGATGCTGACTTTGCTAAGGTGTTGAAGCGGGAAGCTCCAGGGCTGGTTGTGACCACCGAAACTGGTTCTATCATCACTTGATAACTAAACGTGTACGACTAGATGCCAAGAGGCTCAAGGAAATTCTTTAGGATGACATTAAATTCTTCGCTTTTCTCTAACATTACTAAATGGGCAGCTTTCTTCACGACCACAAGCTTGGATCCATAGATATTTTCATTAAGATACGTTGACCATTTTACTGGGGTAAGACGATCGTCTTCCCCAGCAACGATAAGAGTAGGCTTCTCGATCTCTGTGAGCCTATTCCTAACATCGAATGTAGAGCAGGCAGCATAATCTTGGTGGACAACATCAGGATTGCTGGAAAGAACCTGTTGAAGCATCTCCTGCACCAGTCTTCGATCACTATCATGGTAGACGTAACGGGGAAAGATGACGCCTTTAACAACCCCTTCAAAATTGTTCTTTAATCCATCTAATATCTCAGGTAAGACTCCGAGCTTAGCTCCAGAGTTTACAAGGCCAAGAGCCTTGACCCTCTCCGGATGGTTTAGAGCCAGTGTCAAGGCAATGGCTCCTCCCATCGAATGACCAATCAATGTGGCCTCATTAAGATTGAGAGCATCAAGAACGCGCATAAGATGTTCTGAATAGCTTAAAATGGAAACCTCTCCCTCCAGAGCCCTTGAATCTCCGTGGCCTGGAAAATCTGGTGCAACAACCATCCTTGTTTTTCTGAAGTGGGAGATCTGGTGCTTCCAGATCTTGTGATTCTCTCCTGTCCCGTGGATAAACACAAGGGGCTGTCCCTCACCGGCAAAAAGTGTTTTCGAACCTTCAATATCTAATTCTTGGGAGATGTCCATTACTTTCGGCCCTACGTGGATGTGTCTATTTCTGGGTGGTAGTTTCGCAGAGCTCCAGAAGGACGCCTTTTAATGACCGGGGGTGAATGAAAGCTACTCTATTACCGCGAATACCTCTCCTAGCTCCTGGAGGAACCACTGCGAAACCGTTTTCCGAGGCTTTGCGCAACGAATCATCCAGATTGTCAACAGAAACAGCGATATGGTGGATGCCTGGTCCACGCTTCTTTATGAAATCGGCTACAGCTCCTTCGCGGCCAGCGGGCTCCAAAAGCTCGAGCATGCCATTGTCAAACCAGAGCAAGGCAGTCTTCACCTTCTCGTCTTGGGAGACAGCGAACTCTTCTTTGCTGATCTTTAAGATTCTACGATACAGTTTGACAGCGTCGTCCAAAGCATCGACAGCGATGCCGATATGATCTATCATCATTGTTACTTTGTCACCCTGCTAGATCATTGCGCTTTTAGATTGCTCACCGAAGACTTTGCGGAGAACGTCACTGATCTCTTGGAGTGTTGCGTACGACTTCACGGCCCCTATAATTGCAGGCATGACATTATCACCGGTTTTAGCTGACCGCTGAAGTCTTTGAATGGCTCCGTTGACTTGCGTTTTGTCTCTTGTTCCTTTGACTCTTCTTATTCGTTTGAGCTGCTGTTCTACTGCGGTCTGAGGTATTCTGTGGATATTCACGTTGGGTTTACCTTCTTCGATGAACCTGTTCACACCTATAACTGTCTCTTCACCAGACTCAATACGGGCTTGGAGCTTGTAAGCACTGTCGCGTATAGCTCCTTGCATGTACCCGTTTTCTATTGCGATCATGGCTCCGCCCATCTTGCGCACGCGCTTCATTTCTTGCCCGATCTTATTCTCCACTTCATTGGTTAAGGCTTCTAGATAGAAGGAACCGCCCATAGGGTCGGTTACCTTCGTTACTCCGCTTTCATAGGCGATGGTTTGCTGGGTTCTCAGCGCTATCTTCACAGATTCCTCAGTGGGCAAGCCCAACGCCTCATCCCTAGAGTTTGTGTGAAGTGATTGGGCGCCACCTAAGACGGCCGCGAGAGCCTGCAATGTCACCCTGATCACATTAACATCAGGTTGTTGAGCTGTCAAAGTTTCGCCACTAGTCTGCACATGAAACTTCATCTTACATGACTCCTCGCTGCCACCATATTCGTCCTTAACAATCCTTGCCCAAAGTCTTCTAGCAACTCTGAATTTCGCCACCTCCTCAAAAAAGTCATTTCTGCAAGCAAAGAAAAAGGAAAGACTGGGTGCAATATCGTTTATCTTCAATCCCCTCTCTAGACATGCGTCAACATACTGTTGAGCATTGCTTAAAGCATAGGCAACTTCCTGAACGGCATCAGCTCCAGCTTCCCTAATGTGATAGCCACTGATGCTAATAGGGTGCCATCTCGACAGGTTCTTGACGCAATATTCTATCACATCGACCACGAGTCTGAGGGAATGTTTTGGTGGATAGATGTACAGGTTTCTTGCAGCAAATTCTTTCAAGATGTCGTTTTGTGTAGTTCCTCTAATCTGATCTTGTTTGACTCCTTGTTTCTCTGCTACAGCTATGTACATTGCTAGAAGGATGGGAGCTGTCGCATTGATGGTCATCGACGTACTGACTTTGTTTAGAGGGATGTCTTGGAGCAGTATCTCCATATCTGCAAGGGTGCAGATGGGGACTCCCACTTTGCCGACTTCCCCGTGTGCTCTCTTGCTGTCCGAGTCGTAGCCTAGTTGTGTTGGTAGATCAAAGGCGGTGCTTAGCCCCGTCTGACCCTGAGATAAGAGGTATTTGAAGCGCTTATTCGTCTCCTCAGCACTGCCGAAACCAGTGTACTGGCGCATGGTCCATAGGTGTTCTCTGTACATCGTTGGGTACACGCCGCGGGTAAATGGGAACTGGCCAGGGTCGCCTAGGTCTTTATTGTAGGAGAAGTTCTTGAGGTCTCTGGGCTCATACGTGTTCTTTACTGGTATCCTTGAGTCTGTATGGAACTTCCTGTTGCTCAATGTTTAAGCGCTCCTTTAGAT
>JACQRY010000226.1 GCA_016206275.1 Nitrososphaerota archaeon | reverse complement strand
TCATACCTCTTACTGCTCTTTCAACCATTCTCTCGAAGGCGTCTTGCGAAGACAACAGCTTTTCCAGTTCCCCTAGCTCCCTGCGTGTTAGAGGTTTCTCAAGGCTCACTATTTCCACTAAGGGTAATTCCATTGTGTTCGATATAAATACTCAGCGAATAACCTCAGGTTAAAGAGTAGGCTCTGTGACTTCCATGATTACGTCCTCAGCTTTAGGAGCAAAAACACTCCGAATCCGACAGGATCCACCTCGCTTAGAACCTAATAGACCGGCCACCGACGCGAGTGCTATGGTTAAATAACTAGGTATTACATGTATTACTGGATGACCAAGGAAATCTTAACCGTCAGAGATGTGGATGAAGAGATATGGAGAAGGTTTAGAGCCAAGACCGAGGAAGAAGGCCTCAGAACCGGCCAAGCTCTGAACGAAGCCCTTGGCATATGGCTCAAAGAGAAGGAAAGAAAGAGAAAGCACCCCGACCCGCGCAACTTCCTCAAGGTCAAAGGTATCATAACGGCTGGAAGACGAGTCAGATGGAGCGAAGAGGTAGACAAGATCCTTTACGGTGAAGAGGAATGATCTTCCTTGACTCAAGTTTCCTAGTTGCCTTCATGGTTGATGGTGACATCAACCACGCCAAAGCGGCAGAGGTTATGCAGGATGTTGTCAATGCAGCTTACGGCCCTCCCGTTATTTCAGATTATGTCTTTGACGAGACTGCTACAGTGACCTTTGTAAGAACCGGGGGTCTTCAGAAGGCAGGATTGGCTGGCGAGGCCCTGCTGAAAGCGTTCCGTATGTTGAAAGTTGATGATAGAGTGTTCCTAGAGGCATGGCAGAAGTTCAAGAGCCAGAAGGGAACGAAATACAGCTTACGGATTCAACCACAGTTGAGCTGATGCAGCAGAATAACATCAGAAACATAGCGACGTTTGATAGAGAGTTCGAGAGTTACAAAGGATTCGTTGTTGTAGGAGTATAGGAAGCCGATTTAATATTGGATAAAAATGTAAGCACGTTGAATGAGGGTTTGAGCCTAACTATAGTTCGAATCCCACCGGCCTCACTGAATCACTTAGTATAGAGACCTGATCTGGATCAAATCCTGAGGTTTGACTCTGATCCCTTTTTCGCTGTACCGTTCACTAACTTTCTAGGAATTCAACAACATGGCGTACAAATAATTCGGGAGCAGTGTTCATGGCGATATGCTGCTGACCCTGCATCACTACAATGCGACAGTTGGGAAGAACATGACTGAGCGCGGAAGTTGCTGCTTTTAGGAATTGAGGGCTCTCACTACCCATCAGGAGCAGCACAGGTGTTTTGAGTATAGACATGCGTTTTGAATCTAGCACGTAATCAGCTTCTGCAAATTCTCTTGGAATCGTATGTGCTGCTGCTAACCTGCCGGCCCAAGCCGGTGATGAGCAGAGAAGTTCTATCTCTTTGGATGGCATTCTAACGATTTCGGTGAGAAATGCGACAAGCACTGCTTCACGCCCACTGGTAGCGAGAAGTGATTCCAGTCTTTCGCGAGCTCCATGCGGATACATAGGTTCTCCGACAGGGATCGGGGGCTCATATAGGATCAGCTTGCGGACATGTGTCGTGCGCAGAGCCGCTTCGAGGGCGCACAATGCTCCATACGAATGACCGAGGAGGTTAACTTGACCTCCTATTGAGTCAATTACGGCTGCGATATCCTCGAACTCTCTTTCCAAGGAATACTCTGGGCTGTCACCGCTTTGACCTCTTCCACGGCGATCGATTGTGCACACCGTGAAGTGTCGTTCAAGAGCTGGAAGGATAGGTGCCCAGCGTGTGTGGTCTCCTCCTGTACCGTGAACTAGCACGAGTGGCGCACCGGAGCCGCTACGCTCATACGCTATCAACGTTCCATCTTTGGATCTTACTTTCTCCAACACACAATGCTATTACAGAAATCCATCTTAAAGCTATGGTTAAAGTAGCAGGAGAACCAGCCCCCTAAGCTTGGGCCACGGTTAAATCCATTTTTAGAACCAAAAATATATTGAGTGCACGCAGCTCGCCGCACCCCAAAACAGAATTCGCACAAAACAATGAGCAAGCGTAGGTATCTGCTTAATCCTTTAAGCGGAAACCACAGGGCCCGTCCATGTCAAATCCTGGCCCGCTCGAACTTTTAAGCGAGCACCTCTCACTTGATGCAGCTCAGAACATCTGAAAAGATAGAATCAACTTTATTAAATCGTATTTGGATATTGTTCTATCGCGCTGATCTCGTTTGGGGCATCTGATGGTCAAGATGATGACCATGAAGACTCCGATCGAGATGTCGACGACGATTATACTAACGAGGGGTGCAAGACGATATAATGTCTTTTATCTAACGGAATGTCAAGCACAGGAAGGCTACTCAAGGTAGGCGAGGTGGGCGTCCGCATTCCCGTGTGATACCATTGTGTGAATACCACCAAACATGAAGTGAGCTCAAGTCAGCTTTATATGTGCATATTAACATGGTATTAACATGGTCAAGGCGATAGTCGAGATAGACAAGGAAGCTAACAAAGTAATCAACGTTCTCAAGGCTCAATACGGCTTGAAGGACAAGTCTCAGGCGATAAACGAGATGGCAAGGCAATACAAGGAACTCGTGCTTGAGTCTGAAGTAAGACCGGAGTACCTGAAAAAGCTGAAGAAGATACAGACCGTGCCGATAATCAGGATCGGCGACGCCGCGGCTTTCAGAAAGAGATACGGCTTGAAGTGAATGTACGAATTAGAAATCAGAAAGCATGTAGACAGGACTTTCAGGAAGCTAGCGAATAAAAATCCGAGCCAGATGGAAGCAATAGACGATAAGATTCAGGAGATAGTGGAGGATCCACACACATTCAAGCCGATGCACTTTCCGCTTGCAGGCAGAAGAAGGGTCCATTTTGGCAGCTTTGTCCTGTTGTTTTCAATCGACGAGCAGAGAAAGACAGTCGTGCTTGAAGACTATGAACATCATGACAAGATATACAGAACGAAGTGAATTTCTTTAATCGCACCTAACACACCTGATTGATGGATGAACTCTTTTTGGAGGCTTTATCACGTGAGATATTCCAATCCGTCATTTATGATGTAGTCGGACTCTCCCGGCTGCGCGCTCATATCAGTGTACTTTGACACGCACCGTAAGCGACAAGGTTGCGAACCCACGGGGGCTTGCGACACAGGAAAAGTCCACGCCGTGCACCAATTTTGGAACACGCACCGCTGGGTCCGCCACCGTTTGGTGTCAAATCCTTGTACTTAGTTCAGCAGGTTTGTGTGACATTATGGTCTAGCGTCGCGTTTGGCTGGACAATTGGCTTGCTTAACTCGGTTCGAAGGTGTAATGGAAGCATTATATAACTTGACGTCTTAAGACTATAAACATGGCGAAGACCGAGCAGATAGTCACAGACAGGAAGACGATGACGGCGATAATCAAATTCATGGAGGAGGCCGTCAAAGAAGGTCTCAACAGAGAGGAGATTATGAGCCAGATAGACCTAATCCTCGATAGAGAAGCTCGGGAAAAGATAAAGCAGAGCCAGAGGGAAATAAAGCAAGGTAAAGGCAAGAGTTTCAAAAGCGCTGAAGAAGCAATAGAATGGCTACATTCAGAGGAAGAATAGTTCTCTTAGATCTAGGGCTAATAGGAGGTTGGAATAATTGCCCTGGATTCTCGTGTTAACGCCGACCTTCAAGCGAGGGTACAAGAACCTTAGTAGTGATATCCAAAACAGAGTGGATCAAGCTCTCAAAGAGTTGACACGGTCCGAAGATCCTCTCCTATTAGGGGTCAGAAAAATAGGCAAGTGGAAAGGCGTATTCACCTATGAGATAGGGAGGAAATACAGGATTTTCTACAGGGTCGATGTTTATCGTAGAACAATTCACGTGTTCCATGTCGGAGGCCATGAACTCTACTAGGAAGTAGGTAAGTGCACTTATTCAGTCACTATAAGCTAGCCTCTGGAGCCGAAGGTCGTGGGTTCGAATCCCACCGGGCCCGCCACGACACATACTTGCAGGTAGACACTGCAAAAAATCCCAAAATATCGTAAGCAAGGCTTCTGGCACCCAACCCACTGCTTTCACTTCGATCTGACTCATCGCACTGAGAATATAGTCTTATTACCAAACCTCCCTTGGTGGGAACTTATGAAAGCAGTTGTCTATACAAAATACGGGCCGCCGGAGGTTCTTCAGCTCAAAGAGGTAGAGAAACCTACTCCCAAGGACAACGAGGTGCTCATAAAAATATATGCGACAACCGTAAACCGGACGGACTGCGGTTTTCTAAGAGCTAAACCGTTTATTGTAAGATTTTTTAGCGGTCTTTTCAGGCCAAAAAGAACTATTCTTGGAAATGAGTTTGCTGGGGAAATTGAAGCAATCGGCAAAGATGTTAAACTTTTTGAAGAAGGTGACCATGTTTTTGGATTTTGTGGTGATGATTTTGGCGCTCATGCCGAATATGTGACTAGAGCTGAAGATAGTCCACTGGCAACCATGCCAGCAAATATGACCTATGAAGAAGTCGCGCCTAGCACTGAAGGTACGCACTATGCTCTGAATGGTATTAGAAAAGCAAATGTCCAGAGCGGGCAGAAAGTTCTCATCAATGGCGCAACCGGTGCTATCGGCTCAGCGGCAGTTCAACTCGTAAAATATTATGGAGCAGAAGTTACGGCGGTTTGTGATACCAAGAATGTATCATTGGTGAAATCCTTGGGAGCCGTTAAGGTAATTGATTACACAAAAAGTGATTTTACGAAGAATGGTCAGACCTATGATTTTGTCTTTGACGCGGTCGGCAAGAGTTCTTTTAGGCGATGTAAAAACTTACTAAAGCCCGGCGGTATTTATTATTCGACTGATCTCGGTTTCTTGTCTCAGAACCCATTTTTAGCACTATGGACTTCAAAATTCGGCAACAAAAAAGTCATCTTCCCGATTCCAAAAGACAGCAAAGAAGACGTCGTCTTTTTTAAAGAACTGATCGAGGCGGGAACGCTAAAACCGGTTATAGACAGACGCTACCCGCTGGAACAAATTGTCGAGGCTTACAAGTATGTTGAAAAAGGGCAGAAAACGGGGAGTGTGGTCATAACTGTGGAGCACAAGTAAAAATCTTGCCGCCCGCCGCACTTGTCTAACTCAAGTTCTTGCTAAACAACATTAGATGATGGTATCTGCTTAATCTTTTAACCGGACCCCACGGGCCCGCTATCATTTGCTACTGGGTCCTGTCTCTTGGAATCAGCTGGGCTCGTTGATGTTGTCATGTCGTTAAATACCATGCCATGGCAGTATAAATGTGCCAATCTATTCTCTCGATTTTCCTGCATGAGAGGCTCCACGTATCCGAAGAGTCTAGGTCCACTAGTGAATCGGTATTCTAGCAGGGAAGGGTTCGAGCGGGAAGGGATTCGGACCCCGGTCCGTTCCTTGCAGCTCCTTAAGTTTTGCAGCTCCATACATTAAGTCAGCGACTTATCAGGTGGGACTCCTCTGATTTCAGGATGAAGAAAAAAAGAGGACGTCCAGGAAATGTCTACTTGACGATTAGTTCGGACGAGAATTGAACCGCTCGGAGGGAATCTTTTGTTGGCGAGAGGTCTTCAGCCAGTTTCGCCAGTTGTTGAAGCTGCTCGCGTGGGGCATCGCTTTGGACGTAATATCTCGCCCTAATCGTCTGGAAGCCTGGCCTTACTTTAGCGGGCTCTGGAAGAGCGAGCATCCCTTGCAGATCCACGTCTCCTTGAATCTCCACGACAAGGCTCTTTATTGGAATCCCCATGTGCGCGCCGTACGTTGAAAAGCCAGACGCAATGCAGTGGCCGAGGGCTGCTAGAAGCAGTTCTACGGATGATGGCCCCTTGTTGGTTCCCAGAAGCTCTGGCGGATGGTCGCCTACGACTGTGAATGGTTTTGTGCGGCTTGTTGAGTTGGTGATGCCACCTAGGGTGAAGTCCTTCACCGAGGCCTCGTTTCGAAAGCCTGTCACCCATGCTGTGGTGGCATAAAATCTGGCCTGTGCGATTTGAGGTTCTTTTTTCACAGCGTTAATTAGACCTTGTATCTCCTGGACGTTGAGTCCGTTTACGATTTGTTCTGCTATCATGCGTTCTCGACAAATACGTAAGTTTTGATGGCAATAAGATCTGTGGAAGAGGAATTCCCGTTTTTGGACACAACCCAGAGGAGATGTGCTTGGAACCAACGCTCTTCTGGTTCATATTGGGCTCTGCACTATCTTCAGATCGATCGCGGAATCTATCCATTTGGTATGCTCGTCCCATCCGCGAAAAACCAGAGCGTCTACTTTCGCCACACCCGGTATGTATCGGACTTGTTGACGCAATTGTTCGATTTCCCCAGTAGTTTCTGCGAAAGCGAGAATGTCAAAGTTGCCTAGCCTCTGCGTGGAGGGAACGTAATGGTATACGTAATGGTCGTCAGTAACACTTTGAACGCGTTGAATGGTAGAACGGTCAGCATCCGG
>JACQRY010000225.1 GCA_016206275.1 Nitrososphaerota archaeon | reverse complement strand
GGACGGCAGGCTTTCCAGCATAATCTGCACCAGCAGCCTCGAACTGGGAATAGACATCGGTCAACTCGACCTTGTCATACAGTATAATTCACCTAGACAGGTGACTCGCCTGCTTCAACGCGTAGGCAGAAGCGGGCATAGAATAGGCGGAGTATCAAAAGGCATAATCGTGACACAGGATTCGGATGATACTTTAGAAGCGATAATCATAGGACGCAGAGCTTTAGCTGGACTATTGGAGCCTGTTGAGATCCCTGATAAGCCCTATGATCCTCTCGTTCATCAGCTGGTAGGACTGCTTCTCCATAAGGCGAGATGGTACGTTGAGGAAGCTTTGGAACTGTTTTCCAAGGCGTATCCATATCGCAGTCTCCTAGATGATGATTTGGAGAAGGTTTTGAAGTATATGCATGACCGTTATCCGAGGCTTTCTTGGTATTCTACTAAGGACGCTATCTTCACTAGGCCTCAGAATATTTCAGCCTTCTACGACTATTATTTCGGTAATCTCAGCATGATTCCTGATGAAAAACAGTTCGTAGTTTGGGCTGAGGATAATACTCCTGTAGGTGTGTTGGATGAAGCGTTTGTGGCTGAGCATGGAGAGATCGGGACAAAGTTTGTGGAAGGAGGCTTGGTCTGGGGGATAAAACAGATCTACGGCGACAGAATTTACGTTAAACGTGAAGACGACCCGGTCGGAGCAATCCCAACTTGGGTCGGAGAGGAGATCCCAGTTCCATTCGAAGTCGCTATGGAGACAGGTTCCATTAGGAGGATCGTAGAGGAACGGTTGAAACAAAACTCTTCTCTGGAAGAAGTAGCAGCAGATCTATCGAAGCAGTATCCAGCCTCATCAGATACTGTTGTAAGAGCCCTCTTGGAGATTAAGGAGCACGTAGATAGAGGCATACCTGTACCCAACGACCAGCGTGTAACCATAGAGCAGTGGAGAGGCTACACCATCATCAACTGTTGCTTCGGCCATCTAGTCAACAGAACACTCTCTAGGCTTCTAGGTCACATCCTCTCAGAAAAAAAGGGCGAGCCCATTGGCATCCACCAAGACCCATATAGAGTGATACTCAACACTTCCGAGCCTACGGTGGAAGAGATAAGGAGCCTATTTGAGAAGCTGGCAAAAGAGAATCTGGGAGAGCTCATGATCCCTTCCATGATCAACACAGGTATGTTCAGACGCCGCTTTCTACATGTGGCAAAGAAGTTCGGAGTCATAGAGAAGGATGCTGATCTTAGTAGCTCAAGGCTCAGTGACTTGATCAAGACTCTACGCGACACAGCGGTCTTCGAAGAAGCGGTGAAAACTATGCTTCTCAAAGATGCGGATCTGCAGGACACCAAAAGAGTCCTTGATTCTATCGCGTCAGGTGAGATTCAAATGGTGCTTTTGCAAGGGTCTGACGATTTGACCCCTGTTGCTCGCATAGGCATGGAGGAGATTGGAAGGAAAGCGGATCTTGTTCCCCCAGAGAGGATGAGACGCATCTTGGTGCAATCCACCAGGGCGAGGCTGCTCAATGAGGCTCGAACCTTTGTATGCACGAAATGCTGGGATTATTTGGAGAACAAGAGAGTTGTTTCTTTCGAGAAGCCTGAGTGTCCTTTATGCAGTTCTAGGAAGATAGGTTTGGTCGATGAGGCTGAGGACATGGTATGGAGGCTTTGTGGGTCGGTTAAAAGTAGTAAGGGGGGAGAAGTCGCGAAACGTTACCGTAGGATGCATAGAAGACTTTTGAGAAGCGCGGAAGTAGTTGAGAAGCATGGGTTTGCAGCCGCTGCTGTTTTGGTGGGAAGGGGAATAACACCTTCCGAAGCTGATTCGATCGTTGGCTCCGACAGAGAGTTAAGCGACGAGCTGGTTGAACGCGTAATTGAAGCTGAGAAGAGGATTTTGAGGAGACGCTACTTCGCATGAGCTTCTTCCTGCTGTCCCGTGGGCGTAGAGAGAAGCATGTTCATCAAGGCTTTTTGGTCTATCTCCGCCCTAGTTCTCCACCCTATTGAAAGCACATCTTCATTGCTCTGAATCAGGTATCCTAGGCGTACGCATCTGTCCAAAGTCAAATCGATCTTCCATTTGGGAAACTTGTCTCTCAGGATCTGTTCAACATCCTTTCTAGGAGCCTTACCATGCCTTGACACAGTATATGCCAAGGTTGCAGCCAAGATGGCTAAATCATCTATCCTCCATCCTGCGGTAAGTAGCTCAGCCAGTGGAGGAGGACGGTTCATCACCACAAAGAACCTTGCCTTATCATAGTCTTCAGAGGATTCACCGTCTTCCGCCATAATCTTCACCTCTAGGTCAAGCTTGTCCAGCTCCTGCTTCAACAAGTCAACTATCTTCACATAGTCTTTGCCAAGGCTTCTCTTCAGCTCCCAACCCTTGACGCCGGAGGATCGAGGCCTCTGTAAAAGCAGCAGCTGAGCCGCCCTACGAATCTTCCTCTGAATCTCAGCCTCCTCAGCCAAACCTACTTTAACCTCCTCGACCATTCACCGTAACTTAGACGCGTCGTCACTGATCGGGGTTGATCAACAATCTTCACGCCGCCTTTGGGAACCGTGAGCCAAGTCCGCTCCTCCAATGGATCAACTTGAAGAACCAACTGGCCTTCGGAAACCAAGAAGCTTGTGACATAAGCTCTGATCACTGTCTCAGAAAAACTCTCAACACAGAGGAAATCCCAGTAATCCATCCTACCATTCTCTCCAGTTCGGTCTCTGGCCTCCTCAAGAAGGGCTTGCATCTTGGCTTCAAACTCCTCTTCAACCAAAACTTGAAGCCTCAACAGGTCTTTAAGAGTCAGAGCTCCGCCAGAAGCCGGCTGAGGCACGCCTAGATCGAACTGCCTTTCGCTGAGAGGTAGAAGCCTGTTCCAATAATCTATTGCCTGCTTCAATCCGTCTGAAAAGATCTGGTTAAGACGCACTATAGGGTGCAGGCTCTCAGCGAGATCATTAGCCAAATCCTCAGCGCTACTCAGACGAATCTTTAGCTCCACAAGCACTGGATCAATGTATAGAGCTGATGCTCGACGCTTCAACCATTCCCCTTGAAGCCTAACTATACTCGACAGAGAGTTAAGAGCCTCCGAGTCTAGCAGCAGCTCATCCAGAAGCCTCCAATTTGGCAGATGAGTCTTCAACGTCTTGAGCGATGCTTCTACATCGACTTGGAAAGGGTCAACGCCTCTAGTCCCTACGACTCTGCATAGATCTATGACTCTTAACAGATCCTCAGCAGCTACCTTACTTGGCACCCTTCACACCTTCCACCTGCGACGCGCTCTGGGTGTTCTGGACAAAGATCAAGTTCACATCCTTCTCCAGCACGGTGATCTGACTAGGAGTTATCACGATGTATTGTCCTCTACCATCTTCAGTCATCTTGGAGAACAGTATCCTCAACATGGACTCACGGTTCCTGGGATCCATATGCACGTCAAACTCGTCGATAGCTCTGAAAGGGGAAACAATCCTGTTCTGAAGAGATAGAAGGAAAGCCATTATGGCCACGCTCCTCTCACCGCCGCTCTG
>JACQRY010000003.1 GCA_016206275.1 Nitrososphaerota archaeon | reverse complement strand
GGGACCATGCTGGCGAGGTACGTAGAGTCTAACATGCTCACAAACTACGCGACTGTGATGAACGAGATTAGAAATGCAGTTACGGTACAGGATAAGGTAAGTCGCTTACAAACTCTAGGCGCTCTTTCCAGATCGGATCGGACTCTAGTCAACCAGCAGAAGACGGTTTTAGGGATCATGGATGGATTAGGGTTAGATAACGCAACAAAAGCGGATATGATGAACAAGTTCCGCGAATCTACGCCCAACATACGCGAACAGATTCTTGTTCTTCTGGGAGATGGGGAAACTTCTGATGAGGTGAAACGCGAGATATTGAGGTTGGTTACCGAGGTGAACTGGTTAGCGGCCGCATTCAACCAATCGTTCTGGCTGAACACGGCAGCGCAGCAAACTATGCTCCAATCCGCAAGGACCCTATCCAGAGTGGGCGACCCTGCCGCGAGGACAGGAATTCTGAACAGGCTGAGACAAGCCGCCTCCCCCGCGTTACTTTTTGATCGCATGTCTCTCTTAGGCGCTCTTTCCGGAGGTTTCACATACTCCCACATAGCCCGCCTAAACACTGAGCTCGGTCTCACCCCCGAACTGGCCATGGAACTCCTAGGTATCGCCCCAGCAACCCAAGAAGCAGCAACTCTGCCCCCAACCCCAGAATTGGCCGCCTCCGAATCCCTGTCCGTCCCACCTGCGGAAGAGCCCTCTCTAGAAGTAGAAGTCATAACTCTCGCAGAAGCGACTGCTCAAGGTGAACTCGTGTCTGCTCTCAGAGCGATAGATCACGCAGAGGTTGTAAATGGGATAAGTTTGCTAGGTAATGAATGGCAAAGGTTGAGGGCATTACAGTTTGAAGACAAAGACCAGTTTGATCGCAAGATCTACGGGATGGCAGTATCCATAGCCGTGAGATATAACATGGCGAAGAGAGCTTATGTCGAGGCTGGTTTAGATGTGACAGGGTTAGATCAGATATTTTACGGGACGCAAGGCAGACGATTGATGAATGAAGAAGAATGGATCGTATTTAGGGCAAACCGATTGGCGAGACGGACACAAAACCTTCAAAGCCAGCAGAGTCTGCTAGGATACGGAACTGAATTAACCGCTGCAGCAGCAACTCCCTCTCCGTTGATGGAAGAACATGTCCCTGCTATCCCTATCACGCCTCCTGGTTACGAAACTAGAATAAACCCTGCAGCAGCAGTTCCCTCTCCCTTGATGGAAGACCATGCTCCTGCTATCCCCGCCACGTCTCCTGGTTACGGAACCGAATTGATCGCGAAAGATTTCATAGAAGGCCAATCAGGTACACTCCCACCCGGCCAAGGGGCGCCTTCAGGTGGGGGTGTGGCTGACAAAGGTCCTATGGCAGCAGATGCCAAACAACCTGTCTTTAATCGGGAGGCGAATCAATTCCAAGCTGATCGTACTAAAGAGGGAATCACCGCCCTGATAGGTCAATTGTTGGCAAGAGCCATCAATGGAGACAAAGGGGCAGAAACCGTTTGGAATTATTTCTTGGAAGAAATAGAAAAAGTTCAAGATAATTGGTCCAGTGCAGAGAACTGGCCAGAAGATTTAAGAGAAGCCAGGAAAAAAGGGATTGCTGATATGGATAATGTACTTCATCCTTTAGTCTCGCGTACATTTGACTCGTTTGGCCTGCCGCGACTGCAAGCGGGTCTAAACACAGCCTTTAAAAACGCCTTTGAGAAATGGTTCATAGAATTTGTTGAGGAATCCCGATCCAGAGGGTTGGATGATCTTCTGGATTCAGTTCCGGAAGAGTTTAAGGGGAAATTCAGTTTAAGCGATATTGTGATTCATGCTAATACGGAGGATGGGATTTTTAAGATAGAGAATGATCCTGAATCTGAGGATGACCGACTCATATTGAAGATGCATTATGGAGTTCTTCTAGAATGGTTTAGATCAGGTCGGGATCCTTTATTGATACTCCTGTACACGTTAGCTCACGAATTGCCCGAAGGGTTTGCAGGCAAAGTTGGATGGGATGGCCGCATCGTTGGAGACAATGCGCATACGATTGTGAGCAAATATTTCCCGGAATACATCACATATCCAGGAGTACTAGACCGCCACACGATGGAACAAATCCCAGGAGCCATGTCACAAGCATTTGCCGATCTCAAGGAAGAGGCAGGTAAAGGTTCACAGGGACCTCTATCTCTCTTTGGTGAGGATGCGGCGTGGACGCCTGTACTGTTTGGTTTATTTGAAGCGAAGAAAGCGCAAGGCCAGGTCTGGAAATCATTCAAATCGTCTTTGCGGAAAGTGATGCGAGATTTGAAGAAGAGTGGGGTTCTGCCCAAAAGCACAAACGTGGATCAGTTTATACGCGATCTAGACGCGGCGACTAATATAGAATCGTTGGACGAAGTCTTTTCTTCTTCGCAACTAATTCTCACACATTTCGAAGCGATGGAGGTGATATTGGAGGCGGCAGGGTTTGGGCT
>JACQRY010000212.1 GCA_016206275.1 Nitrososphaerota archaeon | reverse complement strand
GTGCTTGCGCCGGTGTGCGGTGTGTAGGCCTATAGGCAATATAAAGAGGGATAGGAAGGTTGAGTATCGATTCTACGCTTGATTCCTGAGGATCTTATGGTCTGTTGGTGGACAAGCTTCGGTGTAGAGTTGACCTAGGGGGGAGTTTAAAAAGAATTGGATAGTGTTGACTTAATTCAATTGGGTTACCAGTGAATTGTTGGTTTTTGTTTGGGGGTGTCATAGTGACGGTGAATCTTTCCCCGTGGCCCTTATGGTGCTTGGAAGATAGGGGTTGGTGCTTGCGCCGGTGTAAAACGGTTTCAGGGGGGTATATAAATGGGGATGAGACTTATAGGAACCGAAGGATGCCTGATGCCTTATCGGGTAGGAGACGTACCCTGATGGGTTATCAGAACCTGAAGGGTAACAGGCTAATAGCGTCCGGTCTACACCAGGCAAGAGATCGGTTCTACAGATGAGTCATGCTGAAGTACCATTAGGTGATGAGAACGCTTTGGAGTTATCCTGATATCGAACAGAAGCCATAAAAAGTCTCAAGCTTAACCGTGTAAAGCGTCCAGATGACTATTTGGGACGACGTAATCAGCCAACGCGACAAACAAGTCTTGACTGTTGCAGGATATGCTAAGCCTCTGGGATTAAAGAATCCTGGCGAAAGACCCGCTGTTCTAGTGATCGACGTAGTGATAGACCTTATTGGCGATAAGCCTGAGCCGATACTGGAGTCAATCAAGCGGTTTCCCCGTAGCTGTGGAGACAGGGGTTGGGAAGCTGTTTACAACATAAGGAGACTACTTGAGGCTGCAAGAACGATGCATGTGCCTATCATATATTCAAGGGGGGAAGAGGGAACAGGAATCTTGGAGGACTGCTGGCGGCATCAAGCTTCCGGGCACCACCACAGCTCGCCAGATGGAAACCGGTTTCCCGAGGCTATTCAGCCTCTTCCGGAGGATATTGTGATCAACAAGAGGAGGACGAGTGTGTTCTTCGCTACGCCGCTGATGAGCTACCTCAACCTTCTTCACGTTGACACGCTTATTGTCACCGGAGGCATTACCAGTGGATGCGTACGGGCTACGGTTACGGATGCGTTTGCATACAATTTCAAAGTGGTCTTAGTTGAGGAATGCGTCTTCGACAGGGCTGAGACCTCACACAAGGTGAACATTTTTGAGATGCATCAGAAGTACGCGGATTTGGCGACAGTGGACGAAGTGGTCACTTATCTGCATGACGTTTCTCCCCGATAAGCATCGCTTCAGCACATTTCTAGGACCGTTCTATCGTAGGCTGGCAGTCTTACAACCTAACTAGTAACAAATCATGAAGGTGTATGGGAACCTATCACGTAGACGATGATTCGATAACCGTGACGGCCTTCTTTGAATGTGTGAAATAGCTTAGGGCGCCATCCGGGTATCCCGAAATCATGTGAGACTATTGTAGAGTTTTCTGGAAGTTCGTTGAGGAATTTCCGTTTTAGCCTCGCATTCTCACGGGCGCTTTGGTAGATCGTTACTATGTTTGCCTCCGATAGGTCTACGGTGTCGTAGTTCGCGTTTACTACGTGAGCATTCTTAAGACGGCGTGTCTTCGCGAGTGCAATAGCACAGAGCCGCTGGTTCTGCTCGATGCCTACCGCCTTCTTAGCATTAAAGTCTCGAGCGGCGGCAACTATGATGCTTCCGTCCCCGCATCCTAGGTCGTAGACAACAGAGTCAGAGTTCACATCGGCTAACGTCAGCATCTTCTTTATCACGAATGGGGGTGACGGGAAGAATGGAGCGCCCACTATCGTCTGAATGATGAGAACAAAGAGATAAGGCTGTCTATCACAATTTATGGGAAGTTTGAGCATGGTTAACCAGATCAATTGAATATCTGTTTGACAAGCATGACTCTTCTTGCACGTCTACTTCCTAGCCTAAAGATTGGGTACCATCTTGTCTTCTACATGGTTTGCTTTGCCGGGAACCGATAATGATCTAAAACTTTGGCTTATCTTCAGATTTTTGTGCCCTTTGTTTTCCAATAAAAGCGGGCCCGGTGGGACTCGTAATGATGGCTGGTCAAAAAGGACCCATAATTGCCGGTTAGAGCCTCATAACAATCGCTACAATTAGTCCTGAAGCCATACTTGAAGGCATAAAAGTCATTAGCCTCTTCTTTCTAGTGATCAAACCATGAATGGAAACGTGGATAAGGCAAAGTTGAAGGAAAAGTTGTCGCCTGTACAATACGATGTGTGCTTCAACAAGGGAACGGAGCCACCATTTACCGGGGCTTACTGGAACAACAAGGAGCCAGGGACGTACCTCTGTGTTGTTTGTGACGCTCCGCTTTTTTCATCTGACACGAAATATGATTCAGGCACAGGTTGGCCAAGTTTCTGGTCTCCCCTCAAGGAAGAGGCGATTAAGGAGGAAATGGATCGCAGCTATGGCATGGCGAGAGTTGAAGTTCAGTGCGCCAACTGTGGAGCACATCTTGGCCACGTCTTCGAGGATGGACCCAAGCCTACAGGTTTAAGATACTGCATCAACTCCGCTTCCTTCAAATTCGTGAAAAGTAACGCCAAATAGAGTTTTGTTGAAGAAGATGTTACTGTATTTGAGGAAGAATTCTACCCGGCTTTGCTTTGTAAGCTGGAACTCCTACCCCCAGGGCTATCATGGTGCTCTTGTCCCCTGCGTGAGGAGAAAAGAATTCGGTGACGGCATCATCGTAGAAAGTTGAGCCTGATGCACCGATGCCGAGTGAGTAGGCAGACAGGTAGATGTTCCCCGCCCTTACCCCAGCCTCAAACTGGCATGCGCGATAACCCCTATTGCCCAATGAACCTAGAACCGTTTTCAGGTCTGTCATAAGATAGACGGCTATGCTCGCGTCGATGAAAAGTGGCTGTTCCAAGCAGAGATAACCCGACATCTTCCTGAATTCACCGGCCTTCAGTTGCAGAAGCGAATTGGACTCGCTGTCAAAGAAATATGAACCCCTCGGTAAGCCTGTAACATCGTTCACTATCAGGTAGATGTCTACAAGGCTTCTCCCTTTGGCGAAGTCGAATGGAACATCTGTAGAAGACGCTTGGAGAATTGCGGATAGCTTCTCAAGGGAGATAGGCTGTCTAGCAAACCTTCTCGTAGAGCCTCGTTGCAGGATGGCTTCATCAAGATTCCTAGAGACCTCCTCCGGGGGCTTCAGATCAAATGCCGCCCCATGCTGCGCATTGCTCCTTGATCGGGGGACACCCGTGCCGGCCCATGCCCTTACCTCTTGCTCTGTCTCAAGATAAGATGCCTTGTGTGTCTCCCAGATTATCTTGTATTCTGTTTCTTTTGAATCTTGGACGACCTCTGGATGGAGCGGAGCAACATCTTTCCTCTCTCCTGTGTTGTTTTTGCCCAATCCGATTCCGACGGGGGCCAAGGCCATAGTCGCCTCCTTCTCGCCGTCAATTCCTAGGAGCGTGTTAACGTCCGAGTCCAAGAATCCAAGCATTATCTTAGTGCGTAGACCTTTGGAGTTGCTCACTGCTAGTAGGTTAGCGGCCATGGCTCCACCGTCCCAGAACCAGTGTCTGTACGAGCGAGCATCGTACTTCCAAGCGTTCCTCCAAGCTAGGGAAGTGTATGCTATGGTGAACGGGGCGTTCAAGACTTTATCGCTGCTCATCGAGGCAAGCTCTTTTCTGTAGTCGCCTTCCCGGAGCCGCACTAATGCGAATTCGAGCGGGTTGAAATGGTATACTCCTGCACCAAGATTGGGGATCTCGCGGCTTATCACGTAGAGTTCGATGGGATAGAGGGCGCCGGTTGCTGGGGCTGCACGCATGTAATAGGTATCCCCACCCAGATCCATCTTTCTTGTAAGCCCAGCCGAGAAGAAAAGAATCTCAGCGAGAGCATCGATATCAAATGGTTCATATCTTGATGCCTGTTCTCCTCCTATCAAAGCTCCAAACGCGTTCGTCTTCGGGGTGGGGAAGTCACGGGGCAGTGATACCGATGGAAGATTCCTGTAGACCTTAAATGGTGAAGGCTTGTTCTCCCAGTCGAGATAACGAGCTGAAGTGCGAATGCTCATCTCCGAGTGCTTTGTGGTTTCGTGATATTCGATGGTGTAGCGGATGTCGCTGTTCATTCCTGGTTTGCATCTTCCGTCTAGCCTCGTTTCAGATAAATGATCTGGGCTCATTGCATCGACTGGAATAGGTGGAAGTCTGATATTTCTATGCAAATGTTGAACGTATTGAAGAACTAGATGTACTTGTGAAATGGATCGTGCTCATTCTTGGCTTTCTGAATCCAGTTTTCAACTTTCGTAAGCATCAAGTTTCTTTCG
>JACQRY010000200.1 GCA_016206275.1 Nitrososphaerota archaeon | reverse complement strand
GGTCGGTCTTTGCACGATACTGCGGATCAAGAATCTCCCACGTCTGCTCGCGAATCTCTTTGTCACTGGAGCCTCTTGCTAATCCATCCCTAAGCATGGCGATCAGGTGTTCCACCGTCTCCTTGTCCACAAGATACTTTTGCTCGGCTCTGGCCATCAAGGCGCAAAGTACTCAAAGAAGTAAATAAAGCAATCGAGACTTGGCCAAACTACCGGGCCGGGACCAGTTGGCCTTCGTCTATCGCGACGTTACCGTGCTCGATGGCATAATCAGCCGTCGCCTCCTGGTGCACCTAGATAGCCTCCCTCAGGTTCTTCTTCGCTTCCTCTCTCATCTTGCCTTGCGTCGTGATGCCTAGTTCGGGAACCCTCGCTGCGTAATTCTTGGTCCCCTTGAGTATCTTCACGCTGAACTTCATTGACACGGCTCAACCAAATAACTCAGAATTCTATTTAAACAAATCTGCTTTTCTCGGTCAGAACGCGGCTCTCAGAGGCGGGCACCACGCAGGCTGTGGTTGCGCTGTCGGCGAGCAAGGCGAAGAAATCCACATTCAACCAATCACAGGAACCTAACACAAAACGACCCGTAAGAATCTGAACGGGTCCACTTCACCTTAACTCGCAGTCACTACCTAGTGAGTACCGCGTCACAATCCTTCAAGAGTCTCATTCGCGGTGCTCAAATGCCCTCTCGAGGATTAGTATACCGTCCTTCTTGGACATGCCTACTAATTTTCGTCCCTGCAGATCAATCACCCGTCGTCGAAGGACGTGATGTACTGCAGGATAGGCCTGCGGGACCACTGGAATGTTCTTGGACAGTTACAGTTCGAATCGACGGGGATGGCCCAGCGAGCTGTGGCGCTGAAGGCTAGGAAGAAGCGAAGTTGCCGCTTTGGAGAATCACTAGTGCGGAACGGCAACTTCCGCGAGTTGCTTCAATATTCCCTTCTTTCGTATCCCCCGGAGTTCTATCCCCATGACCTCTCCGCGCCTATCGAGCTCGACAATCACGTTGTCCTCAACCTCCTTCACACCCTCTGCAGGACCATCTTTGAAATGCATGTAGAGGATGTCCTCCTCAGAGTCGTAACTAATTTTCATCTTCTAGCCAGCCAAGCTCCTCGATGCAGCTTTCTGTCTTATAAGTTTGCCAACATTTGACGCGTGATACACTGTGATTATCTTGTTCTTTTCTCCTCTGACTGCGTAGACCACTACAAGATTCCTATCCTTGATGCGCTTTACGGCTACCAGAGCATCTGACTCGATCTCTTCGTATGAGGAGTCCGGATTTTGAACGGCCATAATTACGTGACTCTCGTTCACGCGTCTAACACGCATCTTTGTGAGAGCGTGCTTGCTGAACTCGACAGAAGATAAGCTGGTTGCACCTGTTCATCTAAATAAGCAAATCCAGTGTTAATAACCGCAGATTGTGCTCGGAGATGGTGCACGACCCCGCGGCAACGGAAGAACGAGGTTGCTACGCACAGGGCTAAGTTGCGCTGTCGGCGAGCATGGCGAGGAAGTCCACATCCAGCCGATAACCGGAACCTAGGTATGTGCTAACAGGTGGATTCAGACAATCGACGAGATCATAGAGTCGAAGAAGGACTTCTTAATCTAGATCGGTTCCGAACAGCGCGGTTAGACGGCACACATGCCGAGCTAGAGCGCACGTGCTGCGGAAGGATTTTCTTGCTCAAAATGGTCTTGTTTAGAATGACACGCAGAATCTATCGCCTCAATCCTCAGGTGATGAAGAACAAGCTGAAGCAGTTTGGAATCGATAAGTAATCCTAAATTTTTCCAAGATGTTGTTTTCGGAACGATGCTGCGCTAGGTGTCTATCTTCCTGAACGCAACCGCTGAACAAGGGAACTTGAATCAGTCACGACCACGTTAGGAATTCCTTTTCCCTTCAAGACAGCTTTAAGACAGTCCTTGAGAGCGGCATCTCGAAAGATCAACTCAACTTCATCTCCACCCCTGCTGTGCATAACGGCCAGAGCTACTATCTGAAGGTCTGCCCTCTCAACCTTATGAACTGGCTTCCCCGCCTTCTTTGCAATACAGTTTCTAACTGCGTCGACCGTCTTGGAAACCTTCGACACCAGATAACTTGGGTTCTCAATCACGATTGTCTGGCTTGAGAACAGCTGATTTATTCTGGCCGCGGATTCTACAAAGCCTATTCTCCTGGCGTCCGTGACAGTTTCTTCGTAAACCTTAGGGGGAGCAACAGTTCTCTGCCCCTCCCGACTCAATGAAGATGCAAGACGATTCAGTACTCCTTTGTAATCCGCTTCAATGAGCAGACTGCTGTCCACTACGCATATCTTCAAACCTTGATCTCGACTGGGTCTATCGACCGAACATCGGTGAGCAGAAGCTCGACTTCATACCGCGTTACGCCCAGGTCCCTTGCCATGAGTTGGGCGGTGAGGTTCCCACGCTCATAGTTGTCATAGAGTTCTACGAATTTGGCAAAGGCATCCTGGCCGTGCTTCCCGATGAACATCTTTCCAGCAGGCGTGTGCGCTGCGTCGAACGCAATCACATTCCTTGGTGTCACCTTCATCTCACCAATGTAAGCTGTGTTCTTGATGTAGAATACGAAGTCGGGCACGCTCACCTTTTCGGTCTTGCCGACTTTCCGCTTGTGCGCAAGGCCTGTGGCTACGAGTTGTGTCAATAGCTTGTACACGGTCGAACGCGGAATGCCCAGCTCCTTCGTGATATCCTCCGGTGTAGTAGAGCCACGCGCCGCCAGATATGCAAGTATCCGCGCGCTCTGTCCGTGGAATGCTGGCAGCAGGCGCTCCATCCCCACTGGTGCTTCTGTCTTCATTTCCACAGTCTATAGAATGTAGACTCTATTAAGCCTTGCGAAAGGAACACGGTCAAACAGTGTCGCGACAATAACGAAGTCAAAATCAGAGGCAATGACAGAATCTATCGCCTTAATCCTCAAGTGATGAAGAACAAGTTGAAGCAATTCGACATCGAGGAAACTAAGAGCTAGCTACTCGCGCTTCAGGTACCTGTAAACGCCCGGACTGACAATCTAGACCAGACCCTGATTTCGTAAGATCTGCAGTTGCTGACTTATCTTTGACCGGATGTTTCTGTTATTGGATGC
>JACQRY010000199.1 GCA_016206275.1 Nitrososphaerota archaeon | reverse complement strand
GAGCTGTATTGAGCAGAGGAGATCCCCATACGCTCTAAGGTCTCTTTGCCCAATACATGGACTGTAAAGGCTTGTTGAATATCGAAGACCGTTGGTAGAGCATCCTCAACCTTGCGTATCTCCTCATCGCTTAAGCCCTTCACCTTCAGCGAAACATCATTTATGTGAGGAGCATCCTTCAAAGTGTTGGCCCCTATAACATGTTTCACAATCTCATCAATCTCCTGCTCGCTGTAGCTAAGGTTCTTCAACGCGGCCATGACTGACCTGTTGACAATTTTGAAGTAGCCTCCTCCGAAGAGCTTCTTCACCTTGACTAGGGCGTAGTCGGGCTCGATGCCAGTGGTATCAGCGCCCATGACGAAGCTTATTGTTCCTGTTGGAGCGATCAGGGTAGCCTGAGCGTTTCTATACCCGTTTCTCTCTCCTAGCGATAGGGCTCTGTCCCAAGCATCCATGGCTGAGACTACAAGCTGCTGGGGGCAATTTCTCTGATCAAGGCCAACAGGAATCGTGTGGAGTCCTTCATACTCCTCTGGTCTAGCGTTGTAAGCTGCTCTTCTATGATTCCTGATGACTCTAAGCATGTGTTCACGGTTCTTGGGGAAGTCTGGGAAGGGACCGAGGAGACCTGCAATTTCGGCTGACGTAGCGTAGGCTTCGCCGGTCATTATTGCTGATAACGCGCTGCATATGGCTCTGGCTTTGTCGGAGTCATAGGGTATTCCCGCAACCATCAAGACTGAGCCTAGATTTGTGTATCCCAGCCCAAGGGTCCTGGTCTCAAAACTTCTCTGAGCGATCTCTTTGCTTGGATACTGAGCCAGTAGTACGGATATTTCCAGAACTATGGTCCAAAGACGAACCGCGTGGGTGAAAGCTTGTACATCAAACATCTTCGTCGTGGGATCGAAGAATTTGGCGAGGTTGATGGAGGCTAGGTTGCAGGCAGTATTGTCTAGAAACATGTATTCTGAGCAGGGGTTGCTGGCATTGATCCTGCCTGACGCAGGGCATGTGTGCCAGTCGTTTATCGTAGTATCGTATTGGAGGCCTGGGTCGGCGCAGGACCATGCTGATTCTGCTATCAGATCCCATAGATATCTTGCCTTAGTCGTTTTAGCGACTCCACCACTTCTCCAGAGCAGGTTCCACTGACCGTCGGTGAGAACAGCTTTCATAAACTCGTCAGTTACTCTAACCGAGTTGTTCGAGTGCTGACCGAAGACATGGTCTCCGGCAGCTTCCATTGTGCTTGGAGCAAGTCCTGCGTGAACCAGCGCGGCGAACTTCTTCTCTTGTTCCACCTTCCAAGTGATAAACTCCTCTATCTCTGGGTGGTCGACGTTCAGTATAACCATCTTAGCAGCTCTTCTAGTGGTGCCCCCTGACTTTATGGCTCCTCCAGTTTGATCACCGATCTTCAGAAAAGTCATGACTCCTGAAGAGATTCCTCCCCCTGACAGGGATTCGCCTTTTGCTCTGAGGGTGGAGAAGTTGGTGCCGCTACCGCTTCCGTATTTGAAGATCCTTGCCTCTCTGACCCAGAGATCCATTATTCCTCCTTCGTTAACAAGATCGTCTTTTATCGGCTGAATAAAGCATGCATGCACCTGTGGATGCGAGTAAGCGTCTTCTGAGGCAGTAAGCTGCTTTGCGTCAGGGTCAACATAGTAGTGGCCTTGGGCGGGGCCGGTTATGCTGTAGGCCCAGTGGAGGCCTGTGTTGAACCATTGGGGAGAGTTGGGGGCAGCCATCTGGTTGATCAGCATGAAGGCAACTTCATTGTAGAAGGCTCGCGCATCCTCCTCTAATGTGAAGTAGCCGTATTTCTTCCCCCAGTGAGTCCAGCATCCGGCTAGTCTATGAACCACTTGCTTAAGGGAGGTCTCTGAGCCTAACATTGGATTACCCTTAGCGTCGAGCAGAGGTTTACCGTCGTTGTCGAGCTGCGGTACGCCTCTTTTGCGGAAATATTTCTGGGCAAGCACATCGGTAGCAGTCTGAGTCCAAAACTTGGGAACCTCTACATCAAGCATTTCAAATACTGTGCTACCGTCTGGGTTCCTGATGACGGAGGGACGTTGCTCCCAGTCAAAGATGTCGTAAACATTCTTGTCCGTCTTGGTGAACCGCCTAGGGATCCTTAATCCTTGATCTCCTATCAGCTCAGTTCTAACTTCTGATCGATGATCGTCACTTGACAAAGTGAACGCCCCACGTTGCTCTGATATATCTGTGGTTCGGTTGCAAAAAAGTTTACCTGTTGCTATGTATGATGATCATACATTGAGACAAAACGTTATTGACAAGAATCGATCGTCTCATGATAGACTTTTCTATATCAATGTTCTTGTCAATTTTTGGTGATTTGGGTACGGATCAAGCTCATAGACCTGCAGTTTTTGCATCTGCCGACGTGTCCGATCATCTTTTCACCGCAGTTTTTGCAGATAGATAGTTTCGGCTGGACGCGGTAGAAGGATAGGTGTCGATTGGCCTTTTTTATCAGCTCAGCCAAGTCTTCACCTTTCAGTGTTTTATCCGGAATAAGGGAAGTATGGAAGCCGCCGTTCAGCTTAGCTGAAAGCATGCCTGCCTGCTTCATAGTCTCTTCGTCATCTAGATCTTCAGAAGACAGCACTGCACCATAGCTATACTGTTTTCCGTCTGTTGGGCCGCTGCCCAGCTTACCATAGCGTTCAGTATCTATTGCGGTAAATCTTGACGCGGAGTTGTCTTCAAGTATCGACACGCCGACGATTTCACCAATCTTTGATCCGCGATCTCCTGAGACCTTCAGCGCAGTCTGAACTATGCCTTCAACCATCTTGTTCCGAGTGGAGGCTGATGCTTTTTCTCCAGCTAGTTGGGTCAAGGCTTCGTCCAAGCCGATCAGGTTTATGATCAGGGGCATCATCTCCATGGAGACTATGCTGGGATTTGATGATAGTGCTGGAAGTAATCCTCTTTTCGCGGAGTCATTCATCATCTTTCTCCGGCTGTCTAATGCTTGGACGGCTGTGTTCAGCTGCATTGCTAGCTTAGCCTTGAAGTAGGTGT
>JACQRY010000209.1 GCA_016206275.1 Nitrososphaerota archaeon | reverse complement strand
TACAAGACAAGCGCAGGACATAGTCAAGAATGGTGGGATAAGATTGGACAAGGGAACAGCAACATTGGAAAACCCGTATGCGCCTGGCCTAGGCGTGGATCTAGATGACCACATGTTGGGCGCCCCTATCATAGTTGAATAAACACTCTTATTGGGATTGGACTATTGTAAAGATGTGGTTAATCAAAGCAGACTGGATTTACGAGGGTCTTGCATTCGTTACTACACCAGCTTGGTCAGATCTAGCCTCGGGTAACCTTTTGAATAATCGGAATCGATTCGCATCAGACCTGAAGTAGGTCTGACAGTGTGAAGGGTCGATGTATCGTAAATAGAGGATAATGTTAGGTAGGTTTCGCAGTAGTAATACAGTTGCTAGCAGGTGCGGCAAAAGCGATTAGCGCGTGGCCTACGGCCAGATGCCTAGAGTTTTGACCGCATCGGCAACTCTGCCCACCGCCAGAACCATAGCAGCGGAACGCATATCGATACCCTTGACTTTAGACGTGTTGTAAACGTCTTTGAAAGCCTTTATCATCTTAGCCTCCATCTTTTTATTAACTTCATCCTCGGTCCAATGCTCCCGATTCAGGTTCTGCACCCACTCCAGATAACTGACAAGAACACCACCGGAATTAGCCAGAATATCGGGTATAACAAGAACCTCGTTTTTCGCAAGAATCTTGTCTGCATCGGGGGTCGTAGGCCCGTTAGCTGCCTCAGACACGATCTTAGCCTGTATTCTAGAAGCGTTCTTCTTGGTTATCACGTTCTCGAGGGCTGCGGGAACTAGAATATCGCAATCCAGCTCCAAGATTTCCTCGTTGCTGATTTTCTCAGTGCCTTGGAAGCCCACCACACTACTAGTCTTATTCTTATGATCGTTAAGCTTGACAGCGTCGACACCCTTCTTCGAGTATACTCCTCCCTTAGAGTCGCTTGCAGCTATGACCTTGCAGCCTGCTTGTTGTAGAAACATGGCTGCATAGGACCCTGCGTTGCCATAACCCTGTACAACTGCGGTAGCATTCTTCAAATTGATCTTGAGGGCTGAGGCGGCTTCTCTTGCGCAGATCACCGCGCCTTTAGAAGTAGAGTAAATCCTTCCTTCAGAACCACCTACGTGAAGGGGTTTACCAGTTACGATCTCTGGGATTGAATATCCGTGAATCTGGCTGTAGGTATCGGAGATCCAAGCCATTGTCTGAGGATCGGTATAGACATCGGGAGCCGGTATGTCTCTGCGGGGCCCAATGATCTCGGAGATCATGACAGTGTATCTCCTAGTTAGCCGCTCCTTTTCACCTAGGGACATTTTCTTCGGGTTGCAGGTGATGCCTCCTTTCGCTCCACCGTAGGGAATATCGATGGTGGCGCATTTCCATGTCATCCATGAAGCTAGAGCCTTAACTTCGTCCAGCGTCACATTGGGATGATACCGTATGCCCCCCTTGTATGGGCCCCTAGCATCGCTGTGCTGCACACGGTGACCCGTGAAGACCTCAATGTGGCCATTGTCCATTTTGACTGGTATTGAGACGGTGAGGATTCTTTTTGGATGTTTCAATACTTCATGTAGGTCGGGATCAAGCCTCAACATTTGAGCGGCGATGTCAAGCTGCTTCCAGGCGTTTTCTAAGGGGTTTAGTGATTGCTGGCTTGATGACATAAGGCTGCGGCAAACAACAGGTTATATATATCTTGCAGCTACAACTTGCAAGAATTTGATAGAAGATCAATCATTTCCTAGCCAAAGGCGTTGCTAGATCAACGATCGCCGTTCTCCAATCCTTAGCCTTCACCACTCCGCTTGCAACAAGAACCCCTTTAGATCCCAACCGGATAGCTGCCTCCACATCCTCCCCAGATACAACACCCGCGCCGCAGACAACAGCGACGTTGGGGTTCACCTTCTCAACCGCCTTAACCGAATCCAAAACCACTTCTGGTCGAACCTTTGAAACTGCTCTACCTGACCCTATTAGCTCAGGAGGCTCAATCGCGGCGAAGGTGGGTCCTAAAGCAGCAATAGAAGATACTTCATCAGGCGTCTTAGCGCAAACCATGGAGAACATCGCCAAGCCCTTAAGCCTCTCCACTACAGACTTCACAGACTCTAGTGGAACGCGTTTCTCACTATGGTTTACAATAGAGCCGACGCATCCAGCAGCCTTCAGATGTTCGACCACAATAGCTCCTGTAGTGCTTCCAGGCCCCTCTGGGTCAACGTGCTGGGCGAAGACTGGTATAGCCACCGCTCTGGCTACTTGGGAGAGAAGGGGAGTGGGGGGTGCGACTCCTATCTCTACGCCTATTTCTCTTGAGACTTGTTCAGCAGTCTCAGCTAGAGTTATGGAAGCTACGCCTGCAACTTCACTGTAATTCTTGAAGTTGATGAGGAGGAAAGGTGTTTTCAACGCTTTCAGCGTGCTGCCTTCTGAAGTTTAGACGCCGGCTTCAGTCTCCCCTCAAGCTTCTTCAACACCGAGACAAGGGTAGTATACTCCATTTCTTCGGGGCCGAGCCGGTGAGGCATGAACGGGCCGTGCATCCTCATGTAGTCAGTTATTTCGTTCGCGGTTGACCTCGCCTTGTCAAAGGCAGGGTCATCAAACATGTCGGACGGCCCAATAAGCGTCCCATTGCATAGCTGAAAGCCTAATGCTGCAACCCTCGGAGGACCATCGAACCTCGTACATCTAGCGTCTTTGATAGATACAGGCATAAGAGGCCCGTGGTGGGAACCCCTCATCCAGCCAGCGACCAAGTGGGGGAAGGCGAAGGGTTCAAGGGCTTCTCCAACTGCGGGCAAACCATGCTGGCAGCGAACAAACATCACAGGATCGTCTTTTCCAACGTATTTGCCGGCTATTAAGGCCAGTCTAGCCGTGCTGGCAGCAGCGGCGAAGAGACCATCCTTCCTTCTGTAGACTGAGTGAATTATGTATCTACTAGGGGTGCCAATAAGAGCCAGCAGATCGTAGAGCCCGTCAGGAGTATCTATGTCCACGAACTTGTCTTCCATAACGTCCATGACTCTGAAGGTGCAGCCCATGTGAAGGGTTTCGTCGATCACCAGTCCAGGGGTGCTGAAAGGGTCAGCAAAGATCTTGTAGAGAGGCAGATTCCAAGCACCCGGCTCGGTCTTATCAGCCATAAAGACAACGACAGGCTCACTGATCCTCTCCTCAAACTCTGCTTCAGCTATCCCTGGACCTAAACCTTTCAGGTTCCCTGAGAATGCTGTGGCGACCAAGTCTTGCCCGGCGGCGTAAAGCTTCAGTTTTCTCGAAACCTTCTCCGTAATCTCCATGAAAGTATCCCAAGCCAATTGATGGATCTTCTTGCTGTCGATGCCCTTCTGATGAGTCATTATCAATTGAATATCGTCCCCCACAGCTGTGACATGGAAGTCCGTGAGAACGCCTTCACTCTTAGCTTTTGAGAGAGATTTCTTGGCTACTTCCAGCTGCTGGGGGTGAACAGTGTGGTGGCCAGCGAGGCTACCCACATCTGCCTTTATCACAGATAATGTGACACGCATATTATGGACCTTAGCTCAAGGCACAGTTGAACAAGAAAATAAAGCTGTTGGGTAGGCTATTGTTCTTCGTCGAAGTCTTCTTCCCAGCCGTCCTCGTCGAAGTCTTCGTCGAAGTCTTCTTCCTCGGACATAGCCTTTGCCACCTTTCCACGGCTGACTCACCTTAACTGTTAATAAGTTTTCTCTGCACCGCTTCGCACAGCAATGCGAAGAGTAAAGTGCAGCCAAGAAGGATTGAGCGAAGCGGCTTCCACGGTTAAAGAGGGAGGGTTGGTGGTTTACCCTACGGATACGGTTTACGGAGTCGGTTGTGATCCTTTCAACTCTAAGGCTGTTGCAAGACTCATCAAACTGAAGGAGAGGGGTTCGAAGCCTCTTCCTATTTTATGTTCTAGTATGGAAGCAGCTTCCAGACTGGTTATCCTCGACACCTTGGCTGAGCGAATTGCGAGAAAGTTTTGGCCTGGGCCCCTTACAATAGTAGCTCCTCTTAGAGACTTCAGAATCCCGCATGAAGTGACCGGTGGTGCAAGTAATTTGGGTGTCAGGGTTCCAAACTACGGCTGCGCTCTTAACCTGATTGAGCTATGTGGGGGCTATCTGGTGGGTACAAGTGCGAATAAGTCTGGTTTACCCGCAGCTAGAAGCTTGGGTGATGTGGACGGAGCTCTTTCTGCGAAAGTGAATATTCTGCTGGACGGCGGTGGAACGCTTCTGGGAAAGGAGTCCACCGTGATACAAGTAGCATCAGGGGGAGTGAAGCTGCTGAGGGAAGGGTTTTGGAGTCTGGAGCAGATTCTCGGCGTCTAGTCTCTGACTTGTAATAGGGCTGCTCTCTCAGACAGCAGTCGCGAAAAGAGATCGCGTGCATTGCTTAGGTGGAGGACGTGGTTGTCAATCTTATGATGCTGAGCTAGAAACCACTTTTTCGAAGCGGTCAATTTGAGCAACGTGTTATCTTGCTTCCAAATGG
>JACQRY010000195.1 GCA_016206275.1 Nitrososphaerota archaeon | reverse complement strand
GTCCAGACTTCAAGGCTGGACACCCAACCCATTCTTCTCTCCCTTGTGCCCGCATTCCTCGTCTTCGGGGTGGTTCTATCAAACGAGATTCCACAATACCACGGAGACAGCCTAGTGGGTAAGATGAATCTAGTAGTCAGACTGGGGCAGAGGAGGGCCGCAAGATTCCATCAACTGTCGATCGTCTCCGCCTACGCGTCGCTGCTCGTCGCCTTCTTCTTCAATGCTCTACCACCACTGGCACTGATTTCCTTTACGACCCTGCCTGTTGGCCTATGGGCCATCCGACTATCGGCAAAGTACTTCGGCTCCCCCTCGGAGTTCATGAAGTCAATCCAGGGAACGGTCGTCGTCTACACGGTGATGCTGATGCTCATTTCCTTCGCTCTAGTCGTCAGTAGGTAGGCGCAGGGGCAGTCCAGATCCGCCGCCTCAGGCTCCTCGCAGAGCATCCCGCCCGACGTGATAAAACCCGTGAGAAAGTACTTTGATGGTCTGTTGATTGTAGGTGGAGGAATCACTGAACCAGAAGCCGCGAAGAACATCTCAAAGGCGGGAGCAAACATTCTCGTAATAGGGAACCTCATGCAGAACACTGACTTAGGATTTCAAGTACCCGGAGGAGAAAGGCTTCCACGCATTCTACCGAACCGTTAGGGACATTGTGGAGAGAGGAGAGTAACGTTACCATTGTCTCCCAAAGCCTGCACGGCGAAAAAAGATGCTACAGGTTCAGTCGATGGAGGGTTCCCAACAAAACTTTATTACTACCATTGTTTAACATTGTTAAACAGGAAAGAAGAAAATGGGCTCAAGGAGAGTGACCGGCGTTCGTTTCGACGCTGAGCTGGAGAAGGCAGTGCGGGAGGTAGTCAAACAGGAATCTGTCGACAAGTCGACGGCCCTGAGGATGCTGGTAGGAGAAGGGTACAAGGAGTGGAAGCTCAAGAGAGCTCTGCAGCATCTGAAAGAAGGGAAGGTCTCGATCTGGCAGGCATCGAAAATCGCAGGGATGACGATGTGGGATTTCACAGCCGTACTAAAGAAGGAAGAGGGAATCGAGTGGGCGGAGTTCAACCCCGAAGAGCTTCTCGGCAAATCCTAGTGCTCAACGCGAGTCCAATAATCTACCTCTGCAAGTCTGGCCTAGCAGACAAGCTGAAGCATCTCAGACCCTCGTTCAGACTCGTAACGAGCGATGAAGTCTACCATGAAGTCTACGAGAGAGGCGTGCAGAAAGGAGTTGCCGAGGCGAAGATGTTGAAGGAGTTGTTCGATGGAGGTGTGATAGAGGTCGTGGCTGCAAGAGGAGAGGCGAGGAGCGTGGTTGATGAGCAAGCTTCATCTTCCGGCATACACGAAGGCGAGTCTTCTGTCATCTCTCTCGCTCTGGAGCTGGACGCAACAGCAATCATAGACGACAGGAGGGCCAGGCACGTTTCGCGGATCCTTGGCGTCCGAACCTCAGGCACACCCGCAATTTTGATAGAACTCGTCAGGTCTAACGTGATTTCAAAGGGGGACGCGAGAAGAGGAGTAGAGAACATGGTGAGAGAGGGTTGGTACTGCAGCGCGAGGGTCTTCTCTGACATAACCAGACTAATAGAAGAGGCCTGAAGACCAGTGATGAATCGTACGATGAGACTGGCAAGGACCTAGGGCCTTATATTCGCATCCCGGTGTGATCCACTAGAGAGCAATCTCGTTCATGTCTGTTAAGTCTGAATTGTCAAAGATACCTCGATCATTTGAGGAATTATTGACCAGTTCCGCAACACCGTTCTTCAGGTCCTCTTCCTTTCCATTCCCCAAAGGGGAGGCACTTCTCGGAGGGCTGAAGAACAATAGGAGGATTACTTTTCCAAGCTTCGCAATTTTTTTGATTCCTCGTGTGTCAGCTCTGCACTCTTGGTCACTGCGTCAAGCAGGAAAGCCAGTTCGCTATCAGAGTATGAAGACAGAAGCTTATGCATTCTTTCGTGGAGGGGAATAAAGATTGTTTCAAGTTTTCTTTCCAGCTTCTTATTTCGAGTAGGCTCGACAATGGTTCGACGCCTATCTTTGGGATCACTTGTCCTTCTTACATAGCCCGCTTCTTCCAACCGATCAATAATTCCTGTTACCGCACCGGTAGTCAAGCCAGTCAGTTCAGCAAGCCTGCCCGCTGGCATGGCTCCAAAACGGTGAAGAAAATGCATGCATTTATGGTCAGTAATATGCAATCCAACTACATCCGCTACGGCTTGGTGGAACGATATTGTTTC
>JACQRY010000194.1 GCA_016206275.1 Nitrososphaerota archaeon | reverse complement strand
GACGGTATGAGGAGGGCTGTTGCCTCAGGGATTATGGCTGCAGATGTGTTTGACCAAGCTAAAAAGACTGGAGACTTCAGTTCTAAGACCCTCTCCCGTTATAAAGAAATGTTGAAACCTATTTACAAGGATGTTGCTCGTTCAAAATGGGATTCATGGTTTTTCGAGAGCAGGCTTGCATACGACATCATGCCTTCAATAGCGTTCGCATTAGGATGGGGGAGAAGAATAGGCTATACTCCCTCCACAAAACCAGATGATAACCGCGATGCGAACCAGAAAATACAGGCGAGAACTGGCCTACTAACCTACGATGAGGACAAACACTATTCGCATATCAAAGTAGACTTGGAAGCATGCTCTAAAGCCGCCTTCAAACCATGGGTACCGGCATGCCCCTTCAACTGCTATACGTTAGTGCTCCCCAAAGGAGTCTTTGCATCCTACCTAGACCTCTTCCACTACAATATTCAGCAGCTACGTAAGCAGTCAGGAATGAATGAAGATACTGTTAGACGGGAAGCAGAGCATCTTACGCGCGAAGACCTTACAAGCGGCACGGTAAGATTCGATCACGTGGCATGCGTCGGCTGCGGGGCCTGCGGTATACTTGGGCCTCCTGAAGCAGTACGATTTGGGCATGAAAGACATGGTCATGGCGTGCGCTACGCATATGGCTAGATGGTGTTCGAAGTGGGGCTTGAAGATGGATAGGCCACGTTTTGCGTTAGCCAGCCTAATTCTGCCTTTCATGTTATGGCCAATAGTTTTCCTACAGATGTTCACAGTTTTTTGGATTGGAATGACTGCCGCAACGCTGATTCTCTTAACAACTTCGCTATTGTTGATTAAGCAGTTAGATCTCAAAGTCTCTGCTCGCTGGCTATTCCTAGGCGTTTTGTCCGGCTTTCTGCTCTACAGCTTTTTCTACGCTGGCTTCCAAGTTACAAGAGGATTGGAATCTTTTTCAGGAGGAGTTGCTTCAGTCTACGCGTTTCGGACAGATTTTGACATAACTCTCATAGCTCTTCTACTAATCTTTCCCATAGCTCCAGCTGAGGAGATATACTGGCGAGGATTGATCCAAAAATTTCTCACCACTTTTTTCAACCCTACAATCGGTCTGCTACTTACGACGGCGCTTTATACTCTGATCCATGCCTTCACGTTGAACCCTCCGCTTTTGATTACGGCGATGATTGGTGGATTAGTCTGGGGTTACCTTTACAAGAGATCTAAGAACTTGTTACCTGGTGTAGTTTCACATGTTGTCTTTAATTTGATGATCTTTGTTGTAGCGCCTTTCACTTAGGCTAGTAGGAATCCTACTGCGACAAGAATGTTGAAGGCCAGTGAGTGTATAAACGAAGTCATGGTGGCCTTGGCGTAGTCAGGTATCTGGAGCTCCTTCTTGGCATATGTTCTAAGCTGGCCTGCGAAGACTATGAGACCTAGAAGTACTGCTAGCGCGGTGAGAGGGAAGACGCCGAGGAGCGAAAGTACAGCCACATACAGGTAGCAGGATACACCAATTACTATGGAGAGGTTTATCGCTGACCTCCTTCCTAGACGTACTGTTAGAGACCGTTTCCCACCTTCACGATAAGGATCGTAGAAGATCAAGTCGTGGTTGATGAGTATGACGGCAGTTAGGAGCCCGGCGGGGATTGATGCCACTACAGGCAGAATGTCGAGTCTCAAGGTTTGTATGAAGTATGCTCCCAATGCGGGTATGGGTCCGAAGTCTACAAAGATGCTTAGTTCTCCGAGACCTAGACCTCGGTAGGCTGCTTTGACTGGAGGAGCGACGTAGAAGTATGATAACCCTATTCCTAGAATAGCAAGGATGAGTGAAGGGAGACCAGCCACAAATGTGAAGTATATCGCCAGTATTAGGGCGCCTGAGTAGCACAGGAGGGCCCATGCCTTTGCTTTCTTGATAGTCACTAATCCGCGTGGGATAACTTTCCAACCGGGGAAGTCTGGGGGAAACATTTTGTCGCTGATAGAGTCGATTCCGTTCAAGTAGTCGTAGACGTCATCGATTACGTTGGCTGCGAGTAGTAGCAGCGCGCTGCCGATCAGAGCAAGGATAAGGTAGAAGGAATTCAAATTTCCAGTTGTAAACCATGCTACGGCAGTTCCAACTATTATGGGAATTAGGATGATGGGGAGAAACTGGGCTCTTGAGAGCCTGAGGAAGGTCTTCAAGGGCTGTGGTCTCCTTTATTAATTAGCTAACGCATCTATAGCTTTCGTCACATCGCCCATAGGCATCAATATGGGGAGTTTCACTCCTGCCTTTCGATATTCTTCAAGGCGCTCGATGCAGTGGCTAGGCGTTCCAGTAAGGGTAAGTGCGTCGATGACTTCCCATGGTATCTTGGAGCCCGCCTCTGAAACGTCACCTTTCTTCCATGCTTCTTTGACGGGTGCCATTTTCTCTTCGCTGGCACCGTAAGGCTCAAGGAGGGAAATAGGGATCACTTCTGAAACTTGGTAAACTAAGAAGTAGAAGTTGCGGACTGCTTTTTCTGCCTCCGTCTGATTGTCGTGGATGGATGTGAGCATGTAGGAGGCAATATCGAAATCTGTTGGCTGCGATGGGTTGTCTTTGATCCAGTTTACCTTAGTCTCTGTTTCTCTGACTGTGCTAAGGGCGGGTGAAAGTATTACTCCGTCAGCCATGCTGGTTGTAGCTCTGATTACTTTCGGTGATAGTGATGCTATGTAGATGGGTAGTTTGTGTTGAGGTTTTACTTCTAATCGGAGGCCGTTGACGGAGAAGAATTCTCCTGAGAAGTTCACTGTTTCTCCGTCTAAATATGATTTGAGAATGGAGACGTATTCTCTTATTCTTTTTAGGGGCTTGCTCTTGGATGTGGGGAATACTTGGAACCCTATTTTTGGTAGAGTAGGGAAGCTTCCAAGACCAATTCCTAGGATCGCTCTTCCTCCTGAAGCTTCGGATAGCGTTGCGAATGATGTTGCGGCTATCGTTGGATGGCGGGTTACGGTATTGATACATCCACTCCCGGCTTTCAATTTGGTTGTTGACGAGAGTATAGAGGAGAGGTATGTGATAGCGTCTCTCTGGAATAGGCTTTCATGCACCCAAATCGAGTCATAGCCTTTTTCTTCGGCGGTTTTGGCGAACTTCACCATGGTTTCGATAGGATAAACGGGATTAAATCCTAAAGCTGTTCTGCTCATACCATTGACCAGTGGTAATCAGAATCCCGATAAATAAGTATGACTGATACTCAATGTTGCAGGTTTTTACCCGCAGGTTGAACTAAGTTTACCATCACCGATTTTACGTGTGGACATAAGTGATGAAACATGAAATTTGCTGGCGACGTTATTGGTCACAATTTCGTGTTGAAATCTGTACTAGCGATGGCTACTGGAACATTCTCCATTACAGTTGCAACATATGCCGCTCTCGTATTAACTGGGAGATTCGAGTATCTCGTCATTACCGCTGCCTCAACACTCGCTGCGACTTTGGTAGGAGTCGGCGTAAAGCCTAGTCTGCTCGGTGACAAGCACATGTATCAAAGCTGGCCTATGCCCTTTCTTATAGGGATTGGCGGAGTCGCGCTCGCCGGTGAAGCACTATTGTTGTCCATTGCGTTTCCTAACACTCTAGCAGGAGTCTATGCTTTGGCAACACTCGCAGGATGCTCGTTGACCCTTTGGGGCAATTATCTCGCAAGCTCCATAAGAATCACTATTCCCGTAGAACAGAAGACACTTGCAGACAAGATCTTAACGCCTTGAGGGCAAAGCGAAGTCACTTCCCTTAGCGTCCAAGGTGATTGGATTTAGTGAGCCTTAATTCTGTGAAAACGGCGGGTGGCTTCCTCAGATTTGTATGCTTGAAACCGCCGCCTTGATCGATTGAACACCTTTAAGAAAAGACTCCTTTTCAACGCCTTCCAGAATAACTTCTATAACGCGTTCCACACCATTTTTACCCAGTACCACCGGGACACCTATGCACACATCTGAGACCCCGTATTGTCCAGTCAGATAGGTGCATACCGGGTAGACGCACTTTTTGTCTCTCACAATTGATTCAACCATCTTCACTACTCCTTGAGCTGGTGCATAGAATGTGGCCCCCTTCAAAGCTATTACTTCAGCAGCAATCTTCCTAGTCTTCTCAACAGCTTCCTTCATTTTATCTTGGTCCAGAAGCTCCTTCAACGGTATGCCATTGACCGATGTTCTACTGGCCAAAGGAGTCATAGATTCGCCGTGTTCACCGATCACCATCCCGTGGACGGAGGCATATGACACGCCTAACATCTTAGCCAACAGATTCCTGTACCTGGATGAGTCTAACATGCCGCCCATTCCGAAGACACGGTTAGCTGGAAACCCTGTGGCCTTCAACGCTACATAGGTCATTACATCCATAGGGTTGGTGATCATCATGACCTTAGAATTAGGTGCATGCTGCTTGATCTGTTCTGAGACTTGCTTGATGATGCTGGTATTCTTGTTGAGTAGGTCCATACGTGTCATGTCAGGTCTTCTAGCTAATCCGGCCACAACAATCACTAGGTCTGACCCAGCCATAGCTTCATAATCGTTTGAGCCGACAAGCTCAACATCAGCAGCGTATTGCGTAGCCATATGACTAATATCCAAAGCTTCTCCTTGAGGTAGACCCTTCACAATGTCTATCAGAGTAATATCATCAAGCTCTTCTGCTGCTAGCTGAGAAGCAAGGGTTGACCCGACTCTCCCAGTACCTACTACAGTTATCATAAGTTATCTAAGCCGTTGACTCTTCCAAGTATTTTATTGTTTTGTCAGACTTTTTTTCAGGTTCTTATTTACTTCGGAAGAACCACTGCAATGTTCAGCCAAGGTTTAATTGCACGAGCCCAAAGACAACGGTTTAGTGCTACTGCTTGAAGGATGAGAGCAAGGTCCTGATAGTGGACTGCCAAACTGCAGGCATTTCTGGAGACATGCTTCTATCTGCCTTGGTAGATCTTGGGGCAGACTCCAAAAAAATCATCCACGCAATAAAAACAGTGAAAAGGTATGTACAAGGATGTAAACAGATAACTGCTGAATTTAGAGAAGTTTCTAGAAAAGGCTTCAGAGCCAAGGCACTCAACCTTCACATAAAAGAAGAAGAGAGGGCAAGATCTGCTGACGAAGTCAGGGCATCCGTAATAAGATGTGTGGCTGATCTTGGTTTGAGCCTTTCTGCAAGAAAGTTTGCCCGGCAAGCGGTTGACAATCTGGTTTCAGCCGAAAGCCGTATCCACAATCTTCCATCCGATAGGGTACATCTCCACGAGGCAGGTTCAGCAGACACCGTCATAGACATCGTTGGAGTAGCAGCAGCTCTTGATTATCTCAGTCTTCTGGACGCTCACGTGTATTGCACGCCGATTGCTGTAGGCGGAGGATTACACTCTTTCTCCCATGGGATCGTTTCCTTGCCCGCTCCTGCGACCCTTGAAATCCTAAAGCGTCACAAAATGAAGGTGATCGGTGGTCCTGTAGAAAGCGAGCTTACTACACCAACAGGGGCAGCACTTCTCACAGCTATGGTGGATCAGTGCGTCGACTACTATCCACTGATCAAACTTGATGCAGCTGGGTATGGGGCAGGAAGCAAGGATCTGAGACAGATTCCAAATCTAATCAGATTGATTTTAGGAACCTCTGAGCCTCCTCATTTAACAGACAAAGTCTTTCTTCTCGAAACCAATATTGATGATGCATCTGGAGAAGTATTGGGATATACTCTGCAACGCCTGTATGATGAAGGAGCTTTAGACGTATCTATTATCCCGATCTCAACCAAGAAGAGCAGGCCTGGCTGCATTCTTAGAGTGGTGTCAGACAAGGAGCATGTGAACAAACTATCCGATGTGCTCATAGTTGACGGGGGGACTCTTGGAGTTAGAGTCATGCCTGTCCTTAGACATATCGCCAACAGGGATTCGCAAACCGTCAGGGTAAGCTTAAGGGACAGTAAGTATGACGTTCGCGTCAAAGTTTCAAAAGACCGATTCGGTAGAATCGTGAAGTTTAAACCCGAATTCGACGATGTGGAGAAGATCGCGAGGAGACTCGGCATGCCTTTTAGAGAGATCGCCGAGAAGGTCTCTGAGGCTGCTAGGAAGAAGATCGATAAGCGTGACAGCAAGGCTTAAGCATGTTCACAGCTCAGGTACAAACGGTTTGCAAAGACTAGAAGCGCGAGACGAAGCGGTGAAGAAAGTCGATCTTCTAAAACAATGGCTCCGTCACTTTGACAGCTGCCTTGTAGCATTTTCTGGCGGCGTCGACAGCTCAGTGGTTGCTGCAGTAGCAAAGGCTGTTCTAAGCGATAAGGCCCTAGCAGTGACAGCGGAAACAGCTACTTTTGCACCCGAGGAGTTAACTTACGCGAAGAACCTAGCTAGAGTAATAGGCATAAAACATGTCGTTGTAAAATACAACGATCTGGCAAACCAAAGGCTTGTTGAGAACAGCCCATCAAGATGCTACTTTTGCCGCGAAGATCTTGCATCCCATCTGATTAAGATTGCCCAAGAAGAAAGACTACAGGTGATACTTGACGGCGTCATACTCGATGATCTGAGTGGACATCGCCCAGGCGTCAAAGCCCTGGACAAAGCCGGAGTCAAACATCCATTATGCGAATTGAGGATGACAAAATCCGACGTAAGAATGATTGCTCGATATCTAAGACTGCCTTCAGCTGACAAGCCTGCTAACGCGTGTCTAGCTTCAAGGTTTGAATATGGTCAGAAGATCACTCGTGAAGCGCTTACAAGTGTAGCACAGGCTGAAAGCTTCCTGAGCAAGTTGACAGGGGTCAGGCAGCTTCGGGTAAGAGTACATGGAGACATAGCCAGGATAGAGGTTGGCAGAGAAGAGAGGCAGCTCTTCTTCAGTGAGGAAACAATGGATCAGGTTGCCTTAAAGCTGAAAGAGATGGGTTTCAGATACGTTGCTTTAGATATGCAGGGGTATCGCAGCGGAAGCATGGACGAGCCCTTGGGGCAGAAACTGGTTCAAATCGGCGACTTGAACCGCGTCAAGGATCAACAATCGTAACGCTGAATTAGAACATTATCCCGCCCGACGGTTGATATCGTTAGCATGGATTCTGAAATTGCTGGACTAGTCGACAAGCTAACTGAAACTGTTAGACGCCATGAGGAATGGAGGAGACTCGAATGCATAAACCTCATCCCGTCTGAGAACTTGATGAGTGGGGCAGCTAGATTGTTACTGGCGTCAGATTTTGGTCACCGTTACTCTGCTCCAGACCATTTTTACATGGGTTCACGTTTCACCGATGAAATTAAGGAATTCGCTGAGGATCTTGCACGCAAAGTTTTCAGATGCAGATATGTGGATGTCAGCCCTCTCTCAGGACACGTATGCAATATCGCAACCCTTCTTCTATTCGCTAAGCGAGGCGATCGTATGATCAGCGTATCACCTAACGATGGAGGCTACCCCGGCATATCTCATCTGAACCTAGGTCGAATATTGGGTTTGCAGAACATTTATTTTCCCTTCGACGAAGACACCTTCAACATAAAAACTGATGAGGCTCTCAAGCTACTGTCGTCAGAAAACCATAGTTTGACAGTGTTCGGCTCAAGCCTTATTCCCTTCCCTCACCCTGTGAGAGAGCTTACCCACAATGTAGGAGACGCCGTGAAAATTTATGATGGTTCACATGTGCTCGGTCTGATTGCTGGAGGCAGATTCCAAGACCCTCTTCGCGAAGGATGCGACATATTGATGGGTTCTACTCACAAAAGTTTCTTCGGTCCGCAGGGAGGAATAATTCTCTCAAACAATGACGCTGTTTTTACCAGAATAAAGGAGAACATGCATCTTGGGTTAGTCGACAATATCCACTGGAATAGGGTTGCAGCCCTCGCCTACACCCTTATGGAAGCATTAAAATTCGGTTCAAGCTACGCTGATCAAGTGATTCGAAACGCTCAGGCTTTAGCACGAAGTCTCGACGATCGGGGAATACCTGTCAGAGGAAAGCAACACGGTTTCTCCAAGTCCCATCAACTGATTCTTGGCTACGAAGAGGCTCAAGAGAAGGAAAAGATTGCTGAAACTCTAGAGCACGCCGGCATCATAATCGATAAGGGGATACGCATAGGTACATGCGAGGCAACAAGAAGAGGAATGAAAGAGAATGAGATGGACGAAGTCGCTGAACTTATTTCAGGTTTGATCCAAGGAAAATTGAGACCTGCAGACGCAAAAGTCAAAGTAACTGCGTTGTCAAAGGAGCATCAGGCTTTGGTCTATACTTTGGATACCTGAACCAAAAGGAATATCTGCCTTGACACGATATATCTCAGCGTTGGTACCATGGTGTCAGCATCCAAAATGTCTCCTCCTCATGATCTGACCCGACAGATTTTTATGGGTAAACACAAATGAACACAGGAGACTCCATGTTTGCCAAGATACTGGTCGGCTTAGATGGATCACCCTACTCAAACAAAGCCTTCATCTACGCGCTAGAGGTTGCCAAGAGGTTCAATGCTAAGATAACAGCGATCTACGTGATAGTAAGGCCACTCCACCTGTATGGAGACGAGGGCGTAGTATTATCAGAGCCCCCTGACAAACGTCTCGAAGAGGAAGGGGAAAAGATACTAAGAAAGGCGAAGGAGCAAGCTTCTAACGAAGGTGTTGAATTGGACACCGTGATGGCCTCTGGAGACCCTTCTGAAGAGATCCTCAAACTTTCTAAGCAGGACTATGACTTGCTTGTGCTCGGGAATAGAGGTCTGAGCCGGGTTAAAGCCTTCTTACTAGGAAGTGTGTCCGGCAGGGTAAGTCACTATTCCAAGTGTCCAGTACTCATAGTGAAGCCCTGGCCTTCGGAAGAATAGAAGACTGGTCTCCAGAAGCCGCCTTTCTGTTTTTATTTTTCATCGCGTCATCCTAGTGGGCCATGAAGATAATTTTTCTCGGGACCGGTGATGCCTTCTGCAGCGGAGGCAGAGCAAACACATCTATCTTAATAGATTCAACATACAAGATTCTTCTGGACTGTTCCCCTCAAGCAATCTACAATCTTCGACGCTTAGAATACAAAGTCTCTGATGTCGACTATATCTTTCTGTCCCATTTGCATGGAGATCACGCGGGAGGTCTTCCTTTCGTAGTGTTGACCCTCAAGTTCAAAGAACCAGGGAAGATTATTGTCTCTGGGCCGTCAAGTGTGTCTAGTTTTGTTGAAAGGGTGTATGGCGCGTATTATGGTATCGGCAGCATATATGACGTTCTTGATTTTAGGGATCTGAAAGATTCTTATCCTTTTGAATTGTCATTTATCGATGCGAAGCATCCAGTTGAGGCCTATATCTATAGGATCAAGATCGAGGGAAAAACAATTGTGTATAGTGGGGATACTTCTGTTGTTGACTTGAAGGATTTTGCTTATGGCGCGGATTTGTTGATCCATGAAGCATCCGAGACAAATGAAGAACGGGCACGATTATTTGGTCATTCCACTCCGTTTCAAGCGGCTAGGATAGCTGCTGAATCACATGTTAAACAACTAGCTTTGGTCCATCGGCCTTTGTTTGATACTAATACATCTTCTAAGGTAAGAGAAGTTTTTGCTGATACCTTCTTTCCTAACGACTTGGACAATATCAGGCTTTAGCGATGGGTCTGATCATTCCGTAAATAGTTAAGGAAACTTGAGCTTCCCTTTACAAATAGTTTCCACCAGCTGCTATTTCATTTTCATTGTATTAATTCATAAAAGTAAGAAAAATCATATCTAAGTCATGAGACGGTTTTGCGATAGAAATCACGGCTATTAGATCCATCGCTGTGCTTTAAGACTACAGACCCAGGAAAGTCTTAACTTTCTCAAGCTAGCCCTTTGATGACTACTAGGAGTATGGTGCTTGCGCCGGTGTAAAACGGGCGCAGGGGGTACACAAATGCGGATCAGACTTATCAGGAAACCGAAGGATACCTGATTAATTGCAGTTATCATGGAGGGGACATGCCCCTGTCAATTATTAGAACCCAGGGTTGTATCTTGTTCAATGTGCTGAGTACACTTTACGATTTATTATGATAACAATAGATTTTTTAAGGGTTGAGCCTCTTTTCCTAACGACATTCTATTGGTACCGTGTCTAGTGTGGCTGATGGGTCCTCCAAGTCCAAGCGTCCGTGGAGCCGATTGAGGAGGTTTGGCAAGAGATGGTCCAAGTTAAGATGCTTACAATGGATGACTTGTCACTAGACGGTAAAACGGTTTTTCTTCGTGTAGATATGAATACGCCTATTCACCCTGAATCAGGTGAGCTCATGGAGCTGAGCCGAATAAATGAGGCCGCGATGACAATTAGGGATCTTGAAGCATCAAAGGTTGTGGTGGCTTCTCATCAAGGCAGGGTGGGGCGGTATGATTACGTGCCGATGGCTCAGCATGCGGTGGCATTATCCGGTGTTTTGAACAAGGATGTGGCTTACGTTGAAGACGTATGCGGTCCGGCTGCGAGGGATGCTATTACGAATATGGATAATGGTGATGTGCTTCTTCTCGACAATCTTAGGTTTCTGGCTGAAGAGACTATGGAGTTTAGTCCTGAGGAGGCTAGCAAAACTGTATTCGTTCAAAGACTTTGTAAACACCTTGATGTTTG
>JACQRY010000193.1 GCA_016206275.1 Nitrososphaerota archaeon | reverse complement strand
GGCGTATTGATTCTTTCATTACGGCACGGGGTGCAGCCTATAGACTTGTCGACTCTGGGGAACTAAGAGTAGTTGTGCATATGCGCGATATCTTTCCCAAACCGTGGGTAACCAATGTCGTGTGGGTTACGGATGATCTTATTCAGCAGAACCCTGACCTAGTGAACAAGTTCGTGAAGGCCACGCTTGAGACGGTGAAGTATCTACACGAGAATCCAAGCTATGCAGCCGAGGTCTATGTGAAAAGGACGAATATCCCGAAGGATATAGCGGATAAGGTTGTATCACAGCTTGAATGGAGCCCGAACGGCCGTGGTACGGGACAAGACTTGCAAGCCGCTGTTGCTAATAGGTGGCAGTTTCACAAGGAAGCTGGGGCGCCCATTCCTCCCAATATTAACATCAACATTGAGGATGCTGTAGATGTGAGGTTCTTACCCTAGGGACTGACTTTGGGGCAACTTGATAGGATGATGAAAGTGCAGGCCGCCGGTGGAATCGTTGGTGCCTTTTTGCCCACATTAGCTGACATTGCAGGCAGCCTTGTAAGACCAGGCTTCAACTATCTGACTCAGCCGCTCAATTGAAAACAGCCCCTCAGCGACGTTAAATCAAGTCGTTCAATGGTCTTTGGCCTTCAGACTTTCTGTGAATGCATGTTATGGCCGGTAACGATTTACCCTAATTTCATTTCTTGGAGCCATGCAAGTACGGTGTTAACGTATGTCTGTTCATGTCCTACTAGGGTATGCCCACTTGGAGAAGGCGGCTTGTTACTTGGCAGTTGGATGTATTTCACATTAGGAACCTCCGAACCAGGCGCCGTTGCATTGCCAATAATCCATAGAGGCTCGTAAGGGAGAACCCACGAATCGTCTTGGGCCCTTATGATAAGGATAGGAACCGTAATGCGTCTTATGTTGGTTGTAGTAACAGCCAGACTTTCTGGTGAGTAAGCTGTTATGAAGGTTATCGCACCGACATCTGTCGGAGCAGTGACGAATGGCATCTTCTCAGGAAGTATTGCAGTTGGCTTACCCTGTGCTACAAATTCCTTGGCAGCACTATAGAGACGATTGTATAAACCCGGCTTCAACGCCTCTGAAAGAACCTTCGTCTTCCAAGGTCTATTGGCTGTTGCTCCGCCGAGAATTACGCCCTTGATTGCGGTATCCCGGGAAACAGATGCATACATGGCCACATTTTCTGCACCGAAACTATACCCATGAAGTATAATGTTGCTGTATCCTAAGCTCTTCAGGATGCTTACCCCTGCAGCTATATCCTTTGGATGATCGTTAAAGTTAGCTTTTAGCCTGTTTGGGCCCCACTGCCTGTCGTTAATAGCTAGAACAGCATAGCCCCTTGAAGCCAAGGCGTCTATTGACAAGCGCTGGCCAATTGCCGTGTAGTTCGAACCAGTCCCATGCATTATCAACATAGCCACATGTGGTTTCCTGTCTTGAGGTTCCCAGAGGTATCCATTTAGATTCACTCCATCCACGGTAGTGAACCTGAGGAAGCGAACTTTCACCCCTGCAGAGATATTCACCCTAATGTTCTGTGGCTGAGGGATGAATTCAAAACTTGCTACCGCACTTCTAGTTAATGCGACAATTTTTTCATTAGCTTCAGATATTCTTCCGTTAAGATCATTTATTTGGGATCTTAGCCGACTACTATCCTCATCTGAAGCTCTTATTCGGGAGTTCAGGTTATCATTAAGAGATTTTAACCTATTATTGTCGTCAGCAACAATTTTGATTTGCGAGTTCAATTGATCGTTATGGGACTTCAGGTTCCTCCCTTCATCCTGAATAGATATAATTCTAGAATTCAGCTTCGCAGTTTCATCCTGCGAGGTTCGGACTTGAGTACCTAACTTGCTATTCTCGGACTTTAGCTCAGAAACTATTGCATCAGTTTGTGTACTATATACATAACCAGCTCCTCCTACAACACTTCCTATTAGTATGGCAGTCATTATTACTGCAGCGACAGTGCTTATGCCAGATTTTCTTACGGATTTAGAAACCGATTTTGGTTCCATGCTCAACTGGTGGCATCAAAAAATATCTGGGTGTTTTTTGCATAACAATAGACCGATTTTAGACCTATGTTAGTCTAATTGTATTAGAATCGAGTGATAACAGCTTTTTCCAGAGTTTTTTCTATAATATAGCAATTCTGGATTGTTTCCTTCCCGATAGATGTTAGTAACCAACGATTGAGGACTCGAAAATATTCGGAGACCTAATCATGACTCGGATTACTATAGTCAATCGGATCAGGTATTGAATCGGTCGTTTTATTTAGGAATATTTGAAAAGCTGACCGTGGGAGACCCGTTTTGGTCAGATCATCGTTTCGGCAATTAGATAGAGTACATATGGCCGAGAAAGAATGGCTACTCCTAGATTAAATCCTCCTACCTCCTTCTTGATGAAGCCACCAATTTCATACATATACTTCCTTTATGTAAATTCTATCAAAGCACGAGCATATTGTGTCCCATCCAGCAGGTCAAACCCTCTCCCTGAAACCGAGAAATCACTGAAGGGAGCAGAAACTTACCTGGATCTGGGGAGATTTGCGGCAAGCGAAACGGAGAAGCAGAGGCAAGCAGCAATAAACAAAATCACGCAGCTCACCCCAGAAATCTTGGGCAGGTCCTAGAGCTTATCCGAAAGATAGGGTAGGCGGAGCCAGCCCAAGCAAATGGTAGTGAGCTCGGAGGAAGCAGAGTGACTAATCTCACTAGGTTGGGAGTTCAAGGGCGTTCTCCCTAACGGCAAGGTGGTTATGGGAAATTAGCGATCTGAACCCTGTAAGGGAGTGGACCGGGAGGGATTTGAACCCTCGGCCTCCCGCGTGCGAGGCGGACACTGTAGCTCTTGATTCTACCACTGAACTACCGGCCCTTGAGGGCTTCGTCATTATTCGCCAGATTAAGACTTTTGCTTCACGTCGTCTCTTCTTTCTTTATGAATACGTATTGATAGAGGAATGCTGCTATTATTCCTCCAACTATGGGCCCTGCCCAGTAGACCCAGTGTGATGCCCACGCTCCAGATACGAGCGCAGGACCAAAACTTCTAGCAGGGTTCATCGACGCTCCTGTCAGAGGAATTCCAACTAGATGATCCATCATTATCGTCATCCCTATCGCAAAGCCTGCCCAGCCCGGAGCT
>JACQRY010000192.1 GCA_016206275.1 Nitrososphaerota archaeon | reverse complement strand
TTGTACACCTTGACTCCGAATTCTTGGAGAAGGCGTTGGGTCTCCTTCTTTCTTTCGCTAGCGGTACTCTTCGAGTGTCCTTTGCCCTTCAACTGCTTCACCTTCATCCAACAACTTTCGATACCGAGGAGGTCTCTTAGCCTGTGAGAGCTCTGTCGAGAACCTTGCTATTAAAGGAAGATACTTTGCGTAAATATTCTTCTTCCTTTTCACGGCCTCCATGGTTCCCTTTCTATACAGGTAGCCGGTGAGCCGCCTCAGATTTTCTCTTAGAGCATTTTTTGCTTCCCGTTCAAGTTCAGGCCGGTCTGCAAGGTACTCTTTGCCTACTGTCTTGTAAGGTATCCTAGTGGAACATACGTGGGAGATGACGGCTATCGGTGCGTTTTGAGGTATGCGGTAACGTCTCCAATCGATCTCCTCGTTAACGACCTTCCATACCACGTCACTAGTCTCATCGTAGAGCAGAGGAATCCTGTTGGCGAAACGGAAAACCTTGATCCCGGCAGCAAGGTTCTTCCCTCCGTACGCCAAAGCCATCTCCACGATGAAGGGGAACCCCGAGTAGGCGGAGGGAGGCCTAACCGCTATGGCGATGAATTCAGGGTCAATCTCTTTCAGAATGCCCGCTTTAAGTATCTCTTCCCCCAGTGGAGACAAGCAGTCGGCGTCAGGCTGCAGAAACTCTTGGAACTTGTGCAAAGCGTTAACAAGCTTCACAGTCTCCTCGTTACCCAAAGACTTAGGATCCATGCTCGCATCCATCTGCACATACTCCAGAAACTTCCTAGCAATACGATCCCCAACCCGATGAAAATTCTTCTTGCGCATAAAGTTAAACAGCGTCGTCTCCTTCGTCTGCCTCAAGAGTCTCCTAAACCCTTCAACATCCATCCCATAGGGATGAGGAAGAGTGTCCCTAGGAGGGTTAGGGAAAGAAGTAGTGTTCCTGTGGAAGACGACTAGGTTTCCGTACGCATCTACAAAAGTAATGTTAGCGTAGGGCGTGACCATGGCGGTTTGCTTCAAGTATTCCTGGATCTTCCCAGAAGCTCTACCATAATCGCCCATTAGAGTGGTTTCCACCATGATACCTGTGAAGCCGTCTGCCGGAGAAGCCTCTTTTCTAACTACAATGGGTGTATTCTGCTGGATATCGATCATCATCTGAAAGGTGTAGGCTGTCGAGCCGTCAGAAGAAGTCTTTATCGTAACTGGCTTGTTCGTAGTTATCTGACCGTAGAGCAGGGCCATTTTGCCACCCATGCCGAACATGCCTCTTGACTGCCTCAGAGTGTACTTGCTTCCGAAGAAGACTCTGCCGAAGGCGTTGGGCACATGCTTCACCTCAATGCCCGGCCCGTTGTCCTGAACCTTTAGTACATAGTCCCTTGGATCGGCGTCGCTTCCATTCATTTCAGCTGGTGTGAGCCTGACGTAAATATCCGGGAGGATGCCAAAGGTTTCACAGGCGTCCAGAGAGTTTTCTACGAGCTCCCTCGTAGCAGAGTATAGTGCTCTTGCAGGGTTGCTGAAGCCAGCTAGATCTCTGTTGCGGTAGAAGAATTCGCTCGGTGAGATCTCTGCGAAGGTTACTTTAGACAAGGGTGGTATCCTCCCAAAGTTTTAGGCGCTCAGCCTTAGCTTTTCTCCGAGCCTTCTCCAACATTCTGTAGACGGGGCCATGGCTGCTGCCTGACGCAAGCTTGACAACGGCATCAGATGCAAGCTTAACTTCCTCTAACCTTCCTAGGACTGCCACCGCATGACCGTAGACCGAAATTTCTGCTCCAGACAACTGCTCCACGATTCTCCTAGCTTTACCATTTAACCCTATTATCCGCCCCTTTACACGGGCAAGCCCTTTGTCAGACTTTCCAGCATATGCTCTTATGTCAACTACGTCTAGTATCACATTGTCATCCAACAGTCTGAAAGCCCTTTGCGGAGAGAAACCTCTTGCAATGGCGCTAACTATGGTCACAGCTTTGAACACATCAGACTCCTTCACATCACCAACGCTTTTGACGTAGACTTCTCCGCTGGAGCCGTCTACATTTAGCTTGACACCACATTTCTCTTCTATTAGACCTTTGATACTCCCCCTTTTGCCTACCAATACACCAACACGGTCAAGAGACACTCTGACTAGCTGCTCGAAGCTCACGCCTTCAACACCCTTTGAAAAGCTTCTTCAAAACTCTCCAGATTGATGCCACGCTTCCAGAAAAACCGGTGAATATTGTAAATATCCCTCTTCAAAAACTTCTCCGCCATCGGATGCTTAACGTCAACTCCTGTTCCGAAATCGAACATAATCTGCTTTCCTTGATGCTTAAACACGTTGAACTCTGATAGGTCTGCGTGAACCAGAGAAGCTTTGCGGTAAAGCCTTTTGGCAAATTGAATTGTCTTGCTGTAGTCAGTCTTTCCGACTTCTGCTTGGCTGAGCGTTGGAGCAGCTACTCCGTTTGAACCTATGAACTCCATGATAAGGACATTACGTTTGACAGTAATGGGCTTGGGCACAGGGACGCCTGCTTGGTAAGCGGCTTGGAGATTAGCAAATTCTTTTCTGGCCCATATTTCGACTAGGCCTGCACCTTTTCTTCGGATATTCTTGAATCTTGGGTCGCCGTAAATGTAGATCTGTCTATTGGAGAACTCTTTGGCTACAGTAAGAAATATTTTGACTGCAACATCAGGCGCGTTTTCTCTTACGCCCCAGTAGATTCTTGCCTCCTTCCCTGAGTTGACGACTCCATTCAGATACTTGAGTACACCGTCGTTCATCAATTGGTTTAGGGTTAAGAGAGTGGGTCTGTCAAAGACCTCTTCCAGAACATCATATTCCTCGGATCGCTTGCGGAGAAAACGCGACTCTTTCTCATATCGACTCAGCTTTCGAAAGACTTTTTTCTCCACTGAGCCTTCACTGTTCAAAGCCTCTGTCATCTATATCGCTGCCCCGCCTACAGACACGTAACATACACTACGTTGAGCGACTGATAAATGCTCGCATCCTTATCCTTGAAACTTGAAGATCAAAAGAAACGCCGTCCCGCCTATCTTCCTGACAGCCATATCGGAAGCTAATTCGGCGTCAATAACTGCTCCAACAATATTGTTCCCCACCAAGTTTGCCACCGATGAACTGCGAACCAGATTAAGAGCCCCCTCTGTGTCTACCATGTCTCCGCCAAAATATTCTCTTGAGACATTTATTTCAAGCCCATCCCCTTTAACGGTTTGCCCAAACACCTCCGAATCACAGATGCTTACCTGAACAGCGTCCTGCCAAGAGACCGTCCGAGCGATGTATCTCTTGTCTTTCTTTATCAATTCGTTCACTAAGACTTGATAGGTGACTTGGCACCGCATGCTTCACAGACTAAGAACTGGAGGCGTTTCACCCTCTCCTCATGGGTATCAGGACTATTGCAGACGGGGCAAAGAACTGCCTGCTTCATGTAGCGGTTGATTAGAACGGCAAACGAATTAGGATCCTTCCTCCCGATGAATATTGCCCTATCTCCGTCAAGGGAAGCTGCTGTCGCCAACTCCTTAGCTAGAAACATTAGAAGCTTGCTTGAGTCTCTTCTGAGGAGCCTAGGGAACTCTAAGAAGTTTCTGAAGATGGTTTTGTTACCTATCCATATAACTGCTGGATCGGGGAGTTCAAGCCTGTTTCCACTGGTCTTTGCTCCTGATGCGCCTAGCTGGCTTCTAAGCCGCTTAAGCAAGACATCGTATGACTGAACCATGGCTGTGGTTTACCCTGCTTACACATATTTTTTCTTCTTCGGATATATCAACTTATCATGATCGCTGGCCATAGGAGGTGGTTGATTCTTCGTTGTGGGGCACGGAACCACGCGGCGACGCAGATCTCAGGAAGTGCTCTTGATCCTCAAACTGGCCTTATTCCCATCCACTTTTACTTCATAGACGGTTTGAGGTTTTGAGGCAGGCCCATTGACAACTTTGCCATCCCTAACATCGAACTTGGACATATGACATCCGCACACCACTGAGCGACCATCGATCCAGCCTGATGATAGATAACATCCTCGATGAGTGCATATGTTGCCCAACGCATAATATTCGCCGCCAACCTTAGCGATTAGAACGTCATGCCCTGGGGATTTTATTTGCCTTAGCTCCCCATCTTTTAACTCGCTATCGAGAATAACTTCAAAGGTGTCATCCATGAGGGTTAAACCTGCCTTCGTCGCGACGGAGAACTGGTTAATAACCGTAGATGTGCGAACTATTCATTTAGGCAACCGTGTCAACTCGCTGTCGATGATGCTGAAACCTTTATCAAGAATGATCAATCTGTGCTTAACCTGTGAAGCAATCGGCTGAGATAGCTGTCATCGGAGGCACAGGATTCTACGGCTTATTCGAAAAAGCTTCTGAGCACATTGCTGAAACTCCTTATGGCCCTCCTTCAGGAATACCATCCATCGGCACTATTGGAGACCGAGGTGTCGCCTTTCTACCCAGACATGGATACAAGCATGAGCTTCCACCACATGTAATCCCATATCTGGCCAACATCTGGATCTTACACACGCTCGGAGTGAAAAGGATAATCGCTCCCTGCGCCGTGGGCAGCCTTAGCCCAGAAGTTAAGCCAGGTGACTTTGTCTTATGCGACCAGTTCATCAACTTTACAAGAGAGAGGAAGGACACCTTCTACGACGGCCCCAAAACCACACACATTAGCGCTGCAGACCCTTACTGTCCTGAACTCCGAAAAATAGCTCTAGAAGAAGCCCAGCCCCTTGGGTTAACCGTTCACCCCAGTGGAACAGTGGTTGTTATTCAGGGTCCAAGGTTTTCGACACGAGCTGAAAGCAAGTTTTTCAGGAGCATAGGTGGCAGCGTGATCAACATGACTCAGTACCCTGAGGCTATCTTAGCGAGGGAACTGGAAATATGTTACCTTAACATTTCTCTAATAACTGATTATGATGTGGGGCTTGAAGGAGACGCCAAGATTAAGCCAGTTACTCACGAAGAAGTGTTGAAGGTATTCAACACCAACATAGAGAAACTCAAGAAACTGATAGTCAAGATCATCCCAAGAGCCCCTCAGAATAGGACATGCCTATGTTCGAAGGCGCTGGAGGGAACACCATGGAGATAAAGAATGCCACAGGTCAGCAAACACTGCTGCCCTACAAGGGTCAAAGCTATTACGATCTTGAAATAAATGGCCTCAAATGGAGGCTGCCGCTCATACAAGTGTCTCCAGATACTTGGATAGCTTACTTCGATAGCCTCGGAGATGCCCGTTTCGTGAACACAAGTGCTGAAGCCTTGGCTAAGCATCTGCGCGGCTGCGAAGTGTTGATGACATCTGAGAGCAAAGGAGTTCCCTTGACTCATGCCATAGCTACTCGCCTAGGACACAATTTGTACATCGTTTGCAGAAAGGAGAAGAAGCCATTCATGGTTAATCCTTTGACTGTTACCTATAGGCCGGTTACGTCAACCAAGTCTTTAGAGCTGTGCATAGATTCTAGGTATGTAGATAAGATCAAGGGAAAACAAGTAGGGCTTGTAGATGATATTGTAAGCACTAAGGGTACTCTTGACGCGATGATGATGCTTGTAGAGAAGGCAGGTGGTGTGGTTACTAAGAAAGCTGCTGTCCTTACTGAGGGCAAGGTGTACGATGACATCATATCACTCGGAGTCTTGCCTATCTTCAAGAAATAGCCAAAGTGCTTGGTCCTTATTGCTAGACTCTGTCTCAAAAAGACTCGTTTTAGGAACTGTCGCAAGGCAGATTAAGGAGACTTCAAATCTACCAGCCGCCAACGAGTCATGAAGAGCAAGATAGCTGACCCCTCACTTGCATCCGAGGGCGAAAAATCGTTCCAGTGGGCTGGCAACCACATGCAGAGCCTAACCAAGACAATTGATAAGCTGAAGATAGAAAAGCCTCTTGAAGGAAGGAGAGTAGCTGTATGCCTCCATGTGACGAAGGAGACCTCGGTGCTAATCATGGGTTTGAAGGCACTAGGCGCAGATGTGTCTCTGGCTGCTGCGAACCCTCTTTCAACCCAGAATGACATAGCGGCATATCTGGATTCACAGGGAGTTAATGTCTACGCGTGGAGAGGAGAGACATCTGAAGAATATGGAGATTGCATAGTAAGCATACTTTCCCATAAGCCTGAGATCGTCATGGATGATGGCTCCGACGCGCATGTAACCATTCATGAGGAAAAACAGTTCAGGGGTCTTAGTCCTCTAGGAGGGACTGAGGAAACCACTACCGGTGTAACCAGACTGAGGGCCTTAGAGAAAGATGGTAAGCTGCGCTACCCTGTTATTGCGGTCAACAACGCTTACACGAAATACCTCTTCGACAACAGGTATGGAACAGGGCAGAGCACTTTTGATGGAATCTTGAGAGCCACAAGCCTACTTGTAGCTGGTAAACGCGTGGTTATCTGCGGCTACGGTTGGGTAGGCAAGGGAATTGCCCTTAGGGCAAAGGGGTTGGGGGCATCTGTATATGTTACTGAAGTCGATCCTCTGAGAGCGTTGGAGGCCCGTATGGACGGCCTTGAAGTCACCACCATGAGCAACGCTGCAAAGATAGGAGACATCTTCATAACTACTACTGGGCAGACAGGAGTCATCAGACAGGAACATTTTGGTTTGATGAGGGATGGGGCCATCTTGGCCAATGCAGGGCACTTTGACGTGGAGATAGATGTCCGTGGCCTCGAAGCCATGGTTGACCCTCGCGGAGGGCAGCGAGTCGTTAGACAAAATTTAGAAGAGTTCCGTTTGAAGGGTGGTAAAAGACTGTACCTTATCGCTAAAGGAAGAATAGCAAACCTCGTGGCAGCGGAAGGTCATCCCCCCGAAGTCATGGCCCTATCTTTCTCCAACCAACTGCTATCGGCAGTACACATAGCTAAAAACCACGGCAAGATGCAAAAGAAGATTCACAACGTACCTGAAGACATTGACAGGCAAGTAGCCCGCAACGCTCTGGAAGCACTGGGAATAGAAATA
>JACQRY010000203.1 GCA_016206275.1 Nitrososphaerota archaeon | reverse complement strand
AGTTACATATGAGAACTTGTATCGGGAACCATTCTCCTTTGAAAAAACGTATTCCGTAAACGTCTCTGGAGTCGTTCAGAGTGACATTCAGGAAGAGAACAGAGGTCTTACTGCACCTAATGTGCTGCAAATCTTGGCTGTAGTAGTTGCCGGTGTTGCAATTGCAGGTTTCCTATTATTGAGGAAGCGGAAGGGGAAGGGCCATGACACCTTATGACGATGCTTTGCAGCATGCTTCACAATATGCTTTGATGACTGTAAGCCTCTCTAAGGTGTACGATTCTAACGGGGTTCAAGTTAGAGCTCTTGACAACGTGGATTTCTCGGTGGATAGAGGCGAGTTTGTCTCTGTGGTAGGTCCTTCGGGTAGCGGAAAGTCGACTCTTCTGAACTTGCTAGGGGCTTTGGATAGGCCTTCCTCTGGGAAGATCCTAATTGATGGTGTGGATGTATTCAAGGCTGATTCTGATGAGATCGCTAGGATTCGTAATCTGAAGATAGGCTTTATCTTTCAATCGTACAACCTGATAAACCGAGCATCGGTTCTAAAAAATGTGGAGTTACCTGCCATAATTGCGAACGTGGGGAAGGAAGAGAGAAACAAGCGGGCTCTAACGTTACTAGAAAGACTGGGAGTTCTGGATAAGAGCAATACTACGCCAAATACTCTGAGTGGGGGCCAACAGCAGCGGGTTGCGATAGCGAGGGCATTGATCAATAATCCTACCATCGTTCTGGCTGATGAGCCTACTGGTAATCTTGACACCAAAACGGGCAGCGAAGTCTTCGGACTGCTTAAGGAGCTCAACCGTGAACAGAAAGTCACAGTGATCATGGTGACTCACAACCATGAGCTGGCTTCTCAGGTGGATAGGATCATCCGGCTAAGGGATGGGAGGATAGAGAAGGTGGTGGCGGGGTGAATATTCTTTGAATCTTTTTGAAGTTCTTAGTCTTGCTTCAAACGCCCTCGGGGAGCGTAAGCTCAGATCCGCTCTAACCATCCTTATGGTTGTAGTCGGCGCAGGGCTGATCACCGCGTTAAACGGCATGAACTCAGGGTTTGACAGTTTCATCAATGAGCAGCTGAGCGCTTTGTCTCCTAATGTTCTCATAGTCTCACCCTCCCAGTCTCTGAGCAGTTTCGGTCCCTCACAGGGCGGAGGCTCATCGTTCTTAGGGTCAAGCTCAGAGATAGTGATCAACGATAGAACGGTTAGAACTTTGGAGGGGGTGAGAGGTGTGGATGAAATTGTTCCCACTGTTAGAGGCAGCGTTCAGCTTGTGTCGCGAGGGAGGGTTACGTCATCCACGGTTACGGGCATGGATCAGTCTAAGCTTTTCACGGTAAATCCGGGATTAGAGCTGGCAGAAGGAGGAGTTGTCTCTGCCGGCGACGTCTCGGGAATATTGCTGGGCTGGGGTATTGCTCATCCCGAAGGCCAATCAGAAGCCTTTGCTAGGGTGGGAGATACGCTGGTTGTCCAGAGAGTTGTGACAAAAGATGTTGGTGAGAGACAGGTTACGGAGACCGTTAGAAGAAGTTTCGCGGTTAGGGGAGTGTTAGAGAATACGGGTAATCTAGTTACCGATGCCTCCGCGTATATCACCCTTAGGGCAGCGGCCTCATTTCTCGACAAGTCTGGGAAGTATGATAGCCTCTTCGTGGTGGCGTCGAGCATAGAGGCAAGCAGCGGAGTAGAGAAGGGAATAAGGGAGATTTACGGGCAGAGAATCGGGATAACTACCCCTCAGGCCATCCAGCAGACCATCAACACTGTTGTCGGGGGCATAACTCTCTTTCTCTTCTCTATTGGAAGTGTTTCTCTACTTGTAGGGGCCATCGGCATTGTTACCACAATGTATACATCGGTTATGGAGCGGATCCGTGAAGTAGGCTTGCTGAAAGCTCTAGGGGCAACCAAGAGGATGATTCTGCTCATGTTTCTAAGCGAAGCTATGATCATAGGGCTGTTAGGAGGACTGTTCGGCACTGCTGCTGGAGCTATTGGTGCCAGCGTCCTTTTGAGCATTTTTCGCTTCGGGCCCCCTGGTGCCCCCACCTTCAGCCCAGTGTTCACAGCTCCAGCCATAGCATCTGTCTTGTTGCTATCCGTGGTTCTGAGCATGTTAGCGGGTACATACCCTGCGTGGCGAGCCTCGCGGCTTCCGCCAATAGTCGCTTTGAGAAGAGATTGAACCGGCTAGTCTAGCCGACATAGCAATTAGGTGCCGCCAGAGAAACAGGGATTTTCGCTCCATCCGTTCCGCGTATGATTCTTCTCTAACCCGGATGATAGCGTCTTCGTTCCCGTCGCAGTAGATAGACTCCTGACGATTCCCACCAAATTCTCCCGGCCTGCATGTTGCGGCATCGAGCAGAGACTAGGTCAACAGAGTTACTTGCGAAATAACTGCAGTATGGAGAGACACTTTTCTCACTAAAGGCTGCAAGCCTATCGCCCTAAGAGTTACGAAGATGTGTTCGCAAAACGGATATTAGATTGGAGCCGTAGAACAATAGTGTCTTTGACTATTCTCATCACAGGGGGAACTGGTTTTGTGGGTGCTCATCTGGCTAGGAGGCTGGTGAATGAGGGTGAGAGGGTTATCCTGTTTGATGCTTCTCCTAACCCTAAGCGCATACAGGATGTTCAAAGCAAGCTGAAGATTATTCGAGGAGATCTAACAGTCTTGTCTGAAGTTCTCGATGCTGTTAGGAGTAATGGTGTTGAAGGCATCTTCCACTTCGGTGCAACGATCTCTGCTGCCGCTGATGCTAGGCCTGTGGCTTCTTTCCAAGTCAACTATGCGGGCACCCTGAATGTTCTGGAGGCAGCTAGATTATTCGATGTGAAGAAAGTGGTTTATTCCAGCTCGATGGCTATCTATAAGCCGTCTTCGGGTAAAGTCAACGAGGATTACGAGAAATGGCCTTGGAGCAGCTACGGCGTTTCAAAGGTCTTCAGCGAGCTCTGGGGCCAGTTCTGCAACAAGAAGTACGGCATCGATTTCAGAGCCATAAGGTTCCCCACAGTCATAGGGCCGGGGAGAGAATGGAGCACCTTCGCCTTCGCGAGCTTCATCGTGCAGAAGGCTGCTCTCGGAGAAAGCTTCGACGTACCGGTGCGGGAGGACTTCAGAACTCCCATAACGTACATCAAGGATGCAATAGGAGCAGCAATTGCGCTCTACAAGGCAGAGGTTGTTAAGCAGAGAGCCTACAACCTTGCCTCAATGGCTCCCGGCGCAAAGGAAATAGTAAGCGAAGTCCGAAAACATATACCCGATGCTCCTCTCCGCTTCGTGTTGAACGAGGAGCTGGCGCGAGCCGCAGAAGAACGTAACCCGCCTCAGCTAGACGGTACACGCATGGAATCCGATCTTGGCTACAAACCTCAATATTCATTGGAGCGTGTTGTCCCAGATTTCATCCAAGAGATCAGGAATAACAAAGCTATGTACGCGTAGAAATAAGATCCTAAGAGCCTAGATAGTTTAAAGCATAGATAGGCAAATCCAGATTTACCATAGCGCAACATTCATGCGATTCGAAACGTGATGTGAGACCGAAAATCGGGTTCGCGGGTGGCCAGCGGATTCGTTGTGAACCTGCAGCCTAACCTTATAGAGGCGTCGAATTCTGTGTATTTACTTACTCGGCCAGTTAGCGTCACCTTGGTTAGGGGCTATATCGAAGCGTGGAACCCCGGGGGCGAAGGGAGCAGAGCGAGAAATTACATGCCAAGTTAGACTCGTGGGATTGCCTAGGAGGTCAAGGGGCACTATGACCTTCGCAGTGTTCCCACT